>NZ_JBEOWS010000284.1:0-12993 GCF_040296125.1 Streptomyces sp. NPDC002265
ATCCTCGTCGCTTTTCCGATGTGTGTGCCAGGCCGCTGGGTCGCGGGTCCGCCGGAACCGCGTCCAGGGCCCCGGGCCCGCCCCTCGCTCCTCTCACTCCGCCGGACACGGGCGTCCGCCGGAGCCGGCACCCCTCCCACGCAAGGGCACCACCGTGACAGCACACCTCTCGAACGGGGCACGTCCCGGACGCCGGCGGATCAGCCGGCGCGTCCTCGTCCCGCTCACCGTCGCCTCCGCGCTCGTCGGCACCGTCGCGCTGGCCGGCTGCGGCCAGTCCCGCGACCCCGACGTGTACACCGTCCTGAACTCCTCGACGGACGACTCGTACCACAGCTGGGACGCGGCCACCCTCGAACGCTGTGGCAAGCAGCTCGGCGTCACCATCGAGCAGCAGTCCGTCCCGGCCAACCAGGTCATGACCAAGTCGCTGCGGATGGCGTCCTCGAAGTCGCTGCCGGACATCATCCAGTTCGACGGCTCCGAGATGCCGACCTTCGCCGAGACCGGCGGCCTGCTGGACCTCAGGAAGCTGGGCGTCGACACCACCGACGTACCCCAGGGCATCATCGACTACGGCTCCTACAAGGGCACGTACTACGGCGCCGCGCGCACGGTGAACACCCTGGCGCTCTTCTACAACAAGGACATCCTCGACAAGGCCGGTCTCCCGGTACCCACCACATGGGCCGAGATGCGCGAGACGGCCAGGAAGCTCACCCAGGGCCACCAGTACGGCGTCGCCCTGAGCGCGGGCGGCTCGGAGGACGGCGTCTACCAGTTCACCCCGTTCATGTGGTCCAACGGCGGCGACGAGACCGCCCTCGACAGCCGCAACGTCGTCGAGGCGCTGGACTACTGGAAGTCGCTGATCTCCGACGGCTCGCTGTCCAAGTCGACGATCAACTGGACCCAGGCCGACGTCAACGACCAGTTCATGGCCGGCAACGCCGCCATGATGATCAACGGGCCGTGGCAGGTCGAGACCCTCAACACCAAGAAGAACCTGCACTGGGGCATCGCGCAGATCCCCGTCCCCGAGACCGGGGACGACTCCGTGGGCCCGCTGGGCGGCGGTGAACTGACCATCCCGGACATCGGCGACCCCGTACGCGAGAAGACGTCCGCGAAGATCGTCAACTGTATGACCAGCGAGCGGGAGGAAGTCACCTACGCGCTCAACAGCTGGATGATCCCGGCCAACCAGAAGGCCGCCGCCACCTGGCGCCAGAAGGTCCCCTCGCTCAGCTCGCTGGCCGACCAGGTCGCGGTGGCACGCTCGCGCACCGCCAAGGCCGGCTCCGGCTGGACGTCGATCTCCCTGGCCCTGCAGAGCGCCTTCCAGTCGGCGCTGACCGGCCAGTCCAGTGAGTCGGCCCTGAAGCACGCGCAGTCGCGCGTCGAGAGCGGAAAGTGAGGTAACCACATGTCCGTCACCGCTGTTGCTCCCGCCGCCACGGCCGAAGACATCACGAAGGCCGCCGCCGCTCCCGACCCGGCCCGCGCCCGCCGGCGCCGCACCCTCGCGCAGTGGGGCTTCGTCGCCCCGGCCGTGCTGTTCATGCTGCTGTTCTTCGGCTACCCGCTCGTCCGCAACGTCGTGATGAGCTTCCAGCACTACACGCCGTCGACGTTCTTCACCGGCAAGGCCCCCTTCAACGGCCTGGACAACTGGCGCAACGTCTTCGGCGACGACCTGTTCGGCAAGGCCCTGTGGCAGACGATCGTCTTCACGATCGGCTCGCTGGTCGGCCAGTTCTGCATCGGTCTGGGGCTGGCGGTGTTCTTCAACCGCAGGTTCCCGCTCAACGGAGTGCTGCGCGCGCTGATCCTGCTGCCGTGGCTGGTGCCCATGGTCGTCTCCGGCATCGTCTGGCGGCGCATCCTGGACCAGGACACCGGTGTGCTGAACTCGTTCCTCGGCCTGTTCGGCATCGGCCACACCCCGTGGCTGACCAGCACACACATGGCGCTGCTCGCCGTGATCCTGGTGAACGTCTGGATCGGCATCCCGTTCAACATGGTGATCCTCTACGGCGGTCTCCAGGAGGTCCCGCGCGAGGTCTACGAGGCCGCCGCCCTCGACGGCGCCTCCGGCTGGCGCACCTTCCGCTCGGTCACGCTGCCGCTGCTGAAGCCCGTCATCACGGTCGTGCTCGTCCTGGGCTTCATGTCCACGGTCAAGATCCTCGACCTGGTGCTGGCGCTCACCGACGGCGGCCCCGCCGACTCCACCCAGACCCTGGGCACGCTGACGTACCAGAACTCCTTCGTCCAGCTGGACTTCGGGGCCGGTGCCGTCGTCGGCAACATCCTGATCCTGATCTCCGCCGTGTTCGCGGTGTTCTACCTGCGGGCCAACCGCAACGAGGGGAAGTGACCGGCATGGCGACCACCACTCCCGCCGCCCCGGCCCCGGCCGTCAACAGGCCGAAGCGCCGCTGGGGTACGACGGCCGTCGGCATCCTCGTCCTGGCCGTGATGCTGTTCCCGCTGTACTGGATGATCAACACCGCGTTGCAGCCCGAGTCCGGACTGCTGGAGGTGGACCCGGTCCCGCACGGTCTGGACCTGTCCGGGTTCTCCTCGGCCGTGACCGAGCAGGGCGGCCATCTGCTGACCTCCCTCGCGGTGGCGCTCGGCGCCGTCGTGATCTGCCTGGCGTTCTCCGCGCCGGCCGCGTACGGCCTCGCGCAGTTCAACCTGCGCGGCGCCAGGACGGTGGTGTTCGGCACCCTGATCACCCAGATGGTGCCCGGCATCGTCATCGCCAACGCGATGTACAGCGCCTATGTGGACCTCGGCCTGGTCAACTCCTACTTCGGCCTGATGCTTGCCGACGCCTCGCTGGGCATCCCGTTCGCGATCGTGCTGATGCGCTCCTTCATGGTGGCCATCCCGCGCGAGGTCATCGAGGCGGCCGAGGTCGACGGAGCCGGCCGGCTGCGCACCTTCGTCCAGGTCGTGCTGCCGATGAGCCGCAACTCGCTGATCACCGCGGGGCTGTTCTCCTTCCTGTACGCGTGGAGCGACTTCATGTTCGCACTCACCCTGAACACCACCGACCACGTCAAGCCGGTCACCCTGGGCATCTATCAGTACATCGGCGCGCACGTCGGCGACTGGGGTTCGGTCATGGCCGCCTCCGTGCTCTCCGCGATCCCCGCCGCGATCCTGCTCGTGCTCGCCCAGAAGTACATCGCCGCCGGCATCACCGGCGGTTCCGTCAAGTGACCACCGCACACCCCGCACACGTCGAAAGGGACATCGACTGATGAGTGGCTTCCCCGGATTCCCGTCCGGTTTCGTGTTCGGCGCCGCCACCGCCTCCTACCAGATCGAGGGAGCCGCGCGGGAGGACGGCCGCGGTCCCTCCATCTGGGACACCTACAGCCACACCCCCGGTCTGGTCGTGAACGGTGACACCGGTGACGTGGCCTGCGACCACTACCACCGTTACCCCGAGGACGTGGCGCTGCTGCGCGAGCTGGGCGTGGACTCGTACCGGTTCTCGATCGCCTGGCCGCGGATCGTGCCCGAAGGCAGCGGCCAGGTGAACCCCAAGGGCCTGGACTTCTACTCCCGGTTGGTGGACGAACTCCTGGAAGCCGGCATCGAACCGGCCGCCACCCTGTACCACTGGGACCTGCCGCAGGCGCTGGAGGACCGGGGCGGCTGGCGGGTGCGCGAGACGGCCGAGCGGTTCGCCGAGTACACGGCCGTGGTCGCCGAGCACCTGGGCGACCGCGTGCCGCGCTGGATCACCCTCAACGAGCCGTGGTGCAGCGCCTTCCTCGGCTACTCCATCGGCCGGCACGCACCGGGCGCCAAGGAGGGCACTCCCGCGTTGGCCGCCGTGCACCATCTGCTGGTCGGCCACGGTCTCGCGGTGCAGGCGCTGCGGTCGGCCGGGGTGCGCGAGGTCGGGATCACCCTCAACCTCGACCGCAACCTGCCCGCCACCGACTCGGCCGCCGACCTCGCGGCCGTGGTCCGCGCGGACACCCAGCACAACCTGGTGTGGACCGAGCCGATCCTGGCCGGCCGCTACGCGGCGACCGAGGAGGAGACCTTCGGAGAGCTGATCACCGCAGCGGACTTCCGCCAGGACGGCGACCTGGAGCTGATCTCGCAGCCGCTGGACTTCCTCGGCATCAACTACTACCGGCCGATCGTGGTCGCCGACGCCCCGCTGCGCGAGACCGACCCGGGCAAGCGGGTGGCGACGGACAACCGGTACGAGGAGGTCTCGATGCCGGACGTCCGGAAGACCGCGATGGGCTGGGCGGTCGCGCCGGACACCTTCACGGATCTGCTGGTGGCGCTGAAGCAGCAGTACGGCGACGCGCTGCCGCCGATCCACATCACCGAGAACGGTTCCGCCGAGCACGACACGGTGAGCGAGGACGGCGCGGTGCACGACACCGACCGGGTCGACTACCTGCGCGACCACCTGACCGCGCTGCGCGCCGCGATCGACGCCGGTGTCGACGTACAGGGCTATTACGTGTGGTCGCTGCTGGACAACTTCGAGTGGGCCTTCGGCTACGACAAGCGGTTCGGGATCGTCCGGGTCGACTACGACACCCAGGTGCGCACCCCGAAGGACAGCTACCACTGGTACCGGTCGCTGATCGCCGCCCGGCGCGGCTGACGGGACACGGCCCGGCGGGGGTGACGGCACAGCTGCCGTTGCCCCTGCCGGGCCGCGGTCGTGGCCGCCTTCGGCCGACGCGAGGGCGTGCTCAGCCGTCGTTGCGGTCGGCGAAGGCCGCCGGGTCGGCGAGCACCTCCTGCACGATCACCCCGGCCGCGCCCCTGGCCGCGTCGCCCAGCGGGGAGGCGGCCCGCAACCGGCCGCTGTCCTTGGCCCACAGCCCCGAGATCACCCGCAGAGCCAGCTCCCGCTCCACCGCGGGCGCCAGCCAGCGGATGAGCGCCCGGTAGAACCCGCCGAGCATCACCGCGTCCGGGTCGAAGAGATTGACCGCTCCGGAGACCACGCAGCCCAGCTGCCGTCCGGCGCGTTCGACGGCGGCGAGAGCGTCCGGGTCACCGCGGCGCACCCGCCGCTGGAGTTCGGCGACGCCCAGCACCCCGGCCGTGGTCTCGATGCCGGCGGCGGCCAGCAGCGCTGCCTGCCCGGCGTACTGCTCCAGACAGCCGTGGGCTCCGCACGGACACAGCGGGCCGTCGGGATCGACCACCATGTGCCCGATCTCCCCGGCGAAACCGTGCGCCCCGCGCAGCAGCTCGCCGCCGACGACCAGCGCTCCGCCGATACCGATCTCACCGGTCAGATACAGGAAGCTGCGCACGCCCTCGGTACCGGCGCCGTACCAGAGCTCGGCCAGGGCCGCGGCGTTGGCTTCGTTGTCGGAACTGACCGGCAGCGGGCGGCGGGCAGGAACGAGGGCGGACAGCGACTGGGCGAACAGCCCCTCGACGGCGACCCTGGTCCAGCCGAGGTTGGGGGCCTGCCGGACGGTGCCGCCGGTGACCAGGCCCGGTACCACGACATGGGCGCCGGCCGGCGTCAGATCCTGCTCGGCGGCCGACGCCAGGGCACGCGCGGCCAGCTGGGCGGCGCGCGCGAGCACCTCCGAGGGCGCCACCCCGCGGTTGTCGACGTGCTCGACCAGCCGGACCCGGTCGGTGCCGGCGAGGTCCACCACGCAGACGGCGACATAGTCGACGTTGATCTCCACCCCGAGCCCGGCCGGGCCGGTGCGCGCCACCTTCAGCACGGTGCCGGGGCGTCCCGCCTGGCCGCTGCTGGTCTTGCCCCATTCGGTCAGGAAGCCGTTCTCCAGCAACTGCTCGACCAGGGAGGACACCGCGGCCCGGGTCAGCCCGACGCGGGTGGCGACGGCGGCCCGGGTGGCGTCGCCCGCGTCGTGCACGGCCCGCAGCACCAGGCTGAGGTTGTGCCGGCGGACGGTCGCCTTGTCGGCCTTCGGCCCCAGGGGGATCGGAGTGTTGTTCATCGTGCTGTCGAGGGTATCCATCCGCGCAGGTGACACGATGTGCACCTGCGTCGAACGGGCCTTTCCGGCGGCCGGGGCGCAACGGGCCGGGCGGCACCCGGGGCCGGGTCGGGCGGGGTGGTGAGGGCCGGGTCCGGGTCTGCGTCCGGGTCCGCGTCCGGCGGGGCGGTCGGGCACCCGCCGGGCCCGGCATCCGCGCGGTGGCGTCGAGGAGCCGGTCCCGTGCCGCATACCGGACGAACCGCCGCCCGCTGCCGTGTGTTCATGCCAACTCGGCGTAAAGGCAACTCAGTTGAGGCGCAATCGGTGATCATCTTGAGGGACACTGTGAGCTGGCGCCGCGAAGAACCAGGCCCCTGGGCCGAGTTCGGGCGGATGTCGGTCGCATTCCGCTGCCGACGGGCGGCAGGGCATCTCGCGTGATGGCTCGGCACGCCTGCGCAGCGGACTGGGCCATGACCACCGGCACCGCGGGAGAGCTGGTGCCTGTTCGGCTGAGAATCGGGGATCGTTGATGACCACAGAGGCAAGAATGCGGCGACGCGCCGGCGCCCGGCGCCGTCCGCTCGTGCTGGCTGCGGCCGTGCTGGCCGTGGCCGGCACCGTCGCAGTACCGGCGGCGGCGCAGGCGACGGGGGAGAAGACCTCGAACGCGGCAGTACGGCAGGGAGACTTCGCGGCCGCGGCGGCCGAGTTCGGTGTGCCGGAACGGGTCCTGCTGGCCGTTGCCTACCAGGAGTCGGCGTGGGACGCACACGCCGGCGGCCACAGCGCGGACGGCGGGTACGGTCCGATGCACCTGACGGACGTGACGGCAGCGATGCTGGCCGGCGGGGACGCGGGTGCGGCCGGCCGGGCGGACCTCACGACGATGGCCGCGGATCCGGCGCTGCACACACTGAGGGCGGCGGCACGGCTGACCGGGCTCCCGGAGCAGCGACTGCGCACCGACGCGGCGGCGAACATCCGTGGCGGCGCCGCGCTGCTGGCGTCGTACCAGAAGGCGGCCGGCGGGCAGGCCTCGGCCGATCCCGATCACTGGTACGCGGCCGTGGCGCGGTACAGCCAGTCGACCCGGCAGCAGGGAGCGAGGGCGTTCGCCGACCGTGTCTTCGCCACCCTCAAGCACGGCGTCGCACGCACCGCCGCGGACGGCCGGCGCGTGACGCTGGCGGCCGACCCGCAGGTCAGCCCGGCGACGGGTCAGCTGTCCCGGCTGAACCTGACGGCGGCGGCGACGGCCGACACCGAATGCCCCAGCACGGTGGACTGCACCTTCGTGGCGGCCGCGGCGGCCAACGGCCAGGTCTCCAACCGGCCCGCCAACGGGATCAGGATCGACTCGATCGTCATCCACGACACCGAGTCCTCCTACGCGTCGGCCATCAGCACCTTCCAGACCCCCGGCGGAAGCGCCGCGCACTATGTGATGCGGTCCTCGGACGGTGCGGTGACGCAGATGGTCCCCACGAAGGACCTCGCCTTCCACGCGGGCAACTACTCCACGAACATGCACTCCATCGGCATCGAGCACGAGGGGTACGCCGCGCACGGCGCGACCTGGTACACCGAGGCGCAGTACGAGGCGACCGCGGACCTGGTGAAGTACCTGGCGGAACGGTTCGGCATCCCGCTGGACCGGCAGCACATCATCGGCCACGACAACATCGTCGGCCCCACGTCGGCAACCGTGTCCGGCATGCACTGGGACCCGGGCCCGTCCTGGGACTGGGAGCACTTCATGTCCCTGGTCGGCGCCCCGATCACCGGCGAGCACGGAGTCGGCGACGTCGGCTCGGTGGTGACCATCGCCCCCGGCTTCGCCGACAACCAGCAGCAGGTCCAGATCTGCCCCGCCGACGACCCGACCGGCGCCACCACCACGTGCACGTACGTGGAGCAGCCGTCCAACTCCCTCTATCTGCGCACCGGGCCCAGTGACACGGCTCCGCTCTTCGGCGACCAGGCGATCCACCCCGGCGGCGCGGCCGGCACCGACCGGATCAACGACTGGGGCAGCACCGCCCAGGCCGGTCAGCAGTTCGTCGTCGCGGGCCAGGACGGCGACTGGACCGCGATCTGGTACAGCGGCAGCAAGGTCTGGTTCCACAACCCGGGCGGGGTGAACACCGTCCCCGCCGTCGGCGTGACCGTCGTCAGGAGCGGCCAGGCCCCGACCGACCCGCCGGTGAAGGTCTACGGCTCCAGCTACCCCGACGCCGCCGAGTACCCGGCGGGTCTGTCACCCTCCACCCAGGCCCCGCTGAGCATGTACACCATCCCGGCCGGCCAGGCCTACGTCGCCACCGCGCCCGCCGCTCGCACCGACGACTACTTCAAGTCCAGCGGCACCGTCGTGCTGGGCGGCAAGTCCATGTACACCATCCAGTACAACCACCGCACCGCCCTGGTGTACGCGGGCGACGTCACCGCCGAGGCCGTACCTTCCGAGTGAACTGTCCGACATGAAGCGGTAGTTCGACCGGCCGTCGCTGCCCGAGCTGTGTAGGGCGGCGGCGGCCGGATCGTCTCGGGGGCCGCAGCCCCTCAGCGGGCCGAGGGCGCGGACGATTCGCTCGGCTGCCCGGTGTCGCGCAGTTCGGCGAGGAGCGCGCTCTGGCCCGCGAGGAGTTCCGTCAGGATGCGGCGCGCGGCGCGCAGCAGGTCCGCGACGTCACCGCCGGCGAGTGCGTAACTGACCGTGGAGCCCTCGCGGATGGACACGACGATGCCGGAGCGGCGCAGTACGCCCAGCTGTTGGGACAGGTTGGAGGGCTCGATGTCGATGTCGGCCAGCAGGTCACGGACCGGGACCGGACCGTTCTGGAGCAGTTCGAGTACGCGGATGCGCACGGGGTGCCCGAGCATGCGGAAGAACTCTGCCTTTGCTTGGTAGAGGGGCACCTGCACGGGCGTCGCTCCTGCTCGGAAGGGGGGTCTGGCCGGGTGCGGCGAGCTGCCGCACCCGGTCCGCTGCATGCATCCTTCCCGGCCGCGACCACGTGATCACGACAGTTCGTCGAATGCGTAATTCGCGACTTGAAGAACTTTTCAAGTCTAGGTCAAATGAAAGTCCGGAAGGCTCAGACCTCGAGATTGCTCTCGGTGCGTTTGAGCTGATGACGGGCCATGGCCAGATTCGCCCGGCTCTTGTCGAGGACGAGGTAGATGAACAGGCCGTTGCCGCCGCGTCCCATCACCGGGCGGATCAGGTGGTACTGGGTGTCGAGGGTGATCAGAAGGTCCTCGATACGACTCTGGATCCCGAGTTCGTCCATGGTGCGCACCTTGGCCCGGATCACGTCCGTGTTGCCGGCCGCCGCCACGTTCAGGTCCAAGTCCTTGCCCCCGCCGAGGGAGCCGAGTGCCATACCGCTGGAGTAGTCGACGACGGCGGCACCCAGCGAGCCCTCGACCTCCGTCATCAGGGTCTTGAGGGACACTTCCACATTGGTCACAGGATCTCCTCTTCGAGGTACGGAGCAGGGGTTGCTCTCGCGGGGAACCCTAGGAAAGTCCCGGCGCCCGATTGCCGGACACATCAAGACCGCCAGCAATTGATCCACTGATGACTCTTCATTTCTGTCTTCTGAAGAGATTTGTCGGGGAACTTTGTTACGGGGTTTCCTCCCCGACTGGCCGGTCCGCGCGGCCGACGGCCTCCACGCTCACGTGGGCCGCATCCCCGCCGTCCCGTACCGCCTTCTCGAGGAGCGTGAACGACTTGGGCGCGCCACCCGGTTGCGGCTTGCCCTCCTTGCGTCCGACGACCCGGTAGCCGGCGTCGAGGTAGTACGCGGTCAGACGTTCGTTGCCGGCCAGGCAGTCCAGGCGTGCCAGCGGCCGCCCCGCCTCGGCCACGCGGCGCTCCGCAACGCGCAGAAGACGGCGCCCGGTTCCGGGCGGGACGGCGGCGTGGTCCACCATCAGCCGGTGCACATAGCCGGCGGTCGGCGGCCGGGGTCCCCAGGCGTCCTCGTCCTCCCACCACAGCTCCCAGGCCCCGACCACCCGGTCGGCAGCCTCCGCGAGCCAGATCTCCGCGCTCTCCAGGATGCGGCGGAAATGATCCCCGCCCAGCTCGCCGGGGCGCCACTGGCCCGTGACGCCTCGGGCCAGCATCCAGCGGGCGGCGTCGTCGCGCAGCCGTACGAGATCGGCGATGTCGGCGTCGTCGGCGAGCCGGAAGCGGAGATCATTCATGCCGCGATGCTCGCACAGGCGTACGCCCTGTCCTCGGCCGGTCGCGGGAGGGGCGGTCGGTCCTTCGGGTCTTGCGCGGTCGGGTGTGCCGGACGGGTCAGGGTGTGTGGTCGAAGGGGATGTCCAGGCGGAGTTCGTATCCGCCGGCTGTCGTGGGCGCCGAGGTGATGGTGCCGCCGAGGAGTTCGGCGCGTTGCCGCAGGCCGACCAGGCCGTGGTGGGCGCTGGGCAGGGGGAGGGCGGGCCGGGTGGCGGGGGTGTTGGTGATGGTCGCGTGGAGACGGCCGTCCTGGTGGTGGATACGGATCGTGGCGCTCGCGCCGGGGGCGTGTTTGCGTACGTTGGTCAGCGCCTCCTGCACGGTGCGGTAGACACCGCGCTGGACGGGCGGGGGGAGATCGCCGGGCAGGTCGGTGCTCAGCTCGGCCTCGATACCACTGCTGTCGACGAGCCGCTCCAGGTCCGCGAGGGAGGGCTGCGGGGTCAGCTCGGTGGGGCGGCTGCCCGAGGCGCGCAGCACGCTGACCATGTGCCGCAGCTCCTCCAGCGTCTGCACGCTCAGCCGCCGGATCGTGACCGCCGCCTCCCTGGCCTCGGCGTCCCGGCTGCCGACCTGGAGCGCTCCGGCCTGCACGGCGATCAGGCTGACCTGGTGGGCCACCACGTCGTGCATCTCGCGGGCGAGCTGGGCGCGCTCCTTCGCCAGCACGCTCTGCGTGATCAGCAGCCGTTCGTGTTCACGTGCCTCGGATATCTCCGCGAGCCGCAGCGTCAGTTCGCGCCGGGCCTGCACGAGCTGGCCGAGGAAGACGGGCGCGACGGCGGTCGCCAGGGTGTAGCTGAGATGGATCAGGCTGTAGGTGTCGGAGAGTTCGTCGATCGACACCGACGGCCATGGCCACGGGACGAAGTCGGCGACGGCGAACACCGTGGCGCACACGGCGAGCAGGAGACGGTGCCGGTTCAGGGAGGAGAGCGTGTAGAGCGCGATGAGCGCGGCGAGCGCCGCGTCGGTGACCGTGGCGGTCGGCAGCGTCAGCACGAAGGTGGTCAGCGGCAGGCGACGGCGCAGCGGCAGGCAGAGGGCGCCGAGCAGTCCGCAGGCCAGGGAGGCCCGGTCGTCGGGGTCGACGTTGGCCCACATGTCCAGCAGGGAGACCGCCACCAGGACGGTGTCCACCAGCACGGCCTGCAACGGGGCGGGCCACGGCGGGCCGGACGTACGGCGGGGCGGCGTCAAGAGCCCACCCCGTCCTGCGGCAGCCTGAGCAGACCCGCCCGCTCCGCGAACAGCACGGCCTGGACCCGGCTGCCCACCTCCAACTTGGTGAAGATGGTGCTGACATAACCCTTCACGGTGCCCGCGCTGAGATGCATCCGCTCGCCGATGTCGATGTTGGCGAGCCCGTCGGCCATGAGGACCAGTACGGCACGTTCACGCTCGGTCAGCCGGGCGACGGCCCGCGTGGCAGGGCCCTGCGGGTCCGCGTCGAGATAGCCGGCCACCACCTTCCGGGTGACCTGCGACGAAAGTACGGTGCCGCCCTCGGCCAAGGTGCGGATGAGGTGCGGGAGTTGCTCCGGATCGGTGTCTTTGAGCAGGAAGCCCGACGCGCCCGAGCGCAGGGCTGTCGCCACGTACTCGTCGGCGTCGAACGTGGTCAGCATCGCCACCACCGGAGCCCCCTGCAGCCGTCGTAGGTCGGCCAGGACGGTCAGTCCGTCCACGTCCGGCATCCGTATGTCCAGCAGGACGACCTCGGGCCGGAGCTCCCGCACCGTGTGCACGGCCCGGCCGCCGGGCACCGCCGCGACGACCTCGATGTCGTCCGCCGTGTCGAGGATGCGCCGGAATCCCGTACGGATCAGCGCCTCGTCGTCAACCACCACTACCCGGATCACCTGATGTCCCGTCCCTCGTCGGGCCGTCTTTCACTGCGTAGTTACCATGCGCGCAGCCGTCCGTGGGGTTGCCGGGCGCATTCGCCAGGGAGCGCACGGGAGCGTGTCGTCGCCGTGCCGGTCGCCCGGTCCATCACGCGGTGCGTCACCCGTTCCGTCACGCGTGTGGAGCAAAGGAAGCGACCCGCATTGCACGCTCGCCGTACGAGGCCGTCGCCACCCTGCGGCTCTCCCGGCGGGCCGGGCTCCCCGTGACAGCACGGTGTCCGGGCCTCCCCGCGCCCGCCGAACCGCACCCCCGGCCGGTGCCGCCCGGCGGGTGGTCCGGGACGCCACCGGAACCCCGCCTGCCTTCGGTCCCCGCCGGAAGTGACAGGATGGGACTCATGAGCAACGTTTACTTTGACATCACCATCGACGGCGCCCCCGCCGGCCGTATCGTCTTCAGCCTCTTCGACGAAGTGGTCCCGAAGACCGCTCGCAACTTCCGCGAGCTGGCCACCGGCCAGAACGGCTACGGCTACGCGGGCTCCGGCTTCCACCGCGTCATCCCGCAGTTCATGCTCCAGGGCGGTGACTTCACCAACCACAACGGCACCGGTGGCAAGAGCATCTACGGCGAGAAGTTCGCGGACGAGAACTTCGACCTGAAGCACGACCGCCCGTACCTGCTGTCGATGGCGAACGCCGGCCGTAACACCAACGGCTCGCAGTTCTTCATCACCACCGTCGTCACCCCGTGGCTGGACGGCAAGCACGTCGTCTTCGGCGAGGTCGTGGAGGGCTCGGACCTCGTCGACCGGATCGAGTCCCTGGGTTCGCAGTCCGGTACCCCGAAGGCGAAGGTCGAGATCGCGGCCTCCGGCGTCGTCGGCGCCTGATCCCTGCCCGGCCGAACGGC
>NZ_JBEOWS010000285.1:0-2053 GCF_040296125.1 Streptomyces sp. NPDC002265
AACCCCTCAGCAAGGTTCATCGTCCCAGGTCAGGAAGGCACTTTCGCGTTTCCGCCCCACAGCCACACATCCCCAAGTGAAACGGCGAGGCTAACTCGGCTATGTACTGGTTGACTTCGGCCTCCAGGGCCGCGGCGAGCATCCGTCGGGCACCCTCGCGGACGATGTCGTCCATCAGGGATCCGGTATCGGTGGTTCCGCCGGTGTTGACTACGCTGAGCACGGGCGTGCCTTCCCGACCCGCGGTGCAACGCGGGTCTACTCGGTGACCATCAATCGATCACTCGGGAAGGTACGCTCTCCGCGCTTCGTGAGGCACCCCTCCCGAGGCCGATCCACAAGTCTTGAGCATTGCTCCCCTTCGAGTACCTGGAAATCTTCCATAACCGCCAGCGCAGACACTCCGCGCTGGGCATGCTCACCCCGGTGGAGTACGAACTCCGCACCCCGCCAGTAGCCTGAAACCAAGCAACTCGACTCCGCCCAACTCGGGACAGTCCGGGGACTCCACGAAACGGGGTGCAGCTCACGCTGATGATTGGGCCATACCAGGGTGGCCGGCTCCCCGGGCAGCGTCGGCGCCGACACCCGCTTTCGCGTTTCACTGGACCGAGGCTGACGTGTGGTCCCAACCGCACGACATTCTTCTCGCCGACCGCCGCGCCCGTAAGTGCACGGGCGCGGCGCCCTTGTCCGTCGCTGCATCATGCGGGTAGGTGACTCGTTCACGGCCGGTCTCGTCGTGCCCTGGCCCGCTTGGTGCGCGCCCGTAATTTAGGGCTTCCCGAGTCGGATATTATCCCTGATATACCGGAAGTACGGGTTATTGGAGTCGCGCTTAGTGCCCGGGGGCACACTGCTGGCACCAACGAACCAGTCCTCGACAATCTTTGCCTGCTGCTCCAGATTGAAGTCGCCGTAGACAGGCCCAGCAGGCCCGTAGACGTACGGCGCATGGACGCCTTGCGTCGCCTCGCAGACCTTGGACGCGAACGCATCAGCCATTAGAGCCAATTGCATCGGCGTGTGCTCAATCTGCCAGGCATGGACAAGTTCATGGATGAAGACCTGTCCGTAGGCGCCGTGGGGATCCTTGCGCGGATCGTCGAACGCGCCGTTACCCATGTTGAGGGTGATCTTCCCGTCGAACCGAGGGAAGGTGAACGCTCTGTCGCCTCCCCCTATCGTGTCTGTCAGAACGATCCGGTCCTTGGCGGGCAGGGTTCCCTGGAACACCTGGTCATTGGCCCAGTTGTACTCGTCGTCGCTCAAATGCCGCGTCCGACTGCCGAGCGCGGCAATGCCCTCCGCGGCAAGTGCAAAAAGCGTGTTTTCCGGGCCGGCCAGCCACAAGATGCCTTCTGCGAGTCGTGCTCCCGGGACGAGCGAACCCGTCGAGAGCAGAGAACCGACCTCGAGGCCGACGAAGACCACGGCGCCGACCGGTCCGAGCGCGCTACCGACGCCCCACTTAATCAGCCAGTTGAGCGCAGCCTCAAGAGCATTTCCGATGTCGCTGCTGTATTCCAGGTGAGTCGCCAGCTGGCCGTCATTGAAGGGGGCCAGATTGTTGTACACCAGTGCATCGGGTGGGTGGTTCTCATCCCAATCGTGATTTCGGGATCCAGGGGTGAACGTTCCCCCCACGTGACCGTAGTGGCTGAACGCGACGGCCTTCCCAGACGACGCTCGTACTACGGCAGACATGCCGAAGTCGTAACCGTCAGCGCCGCTGTCGTGCGCGTGGCCCTGCCAGCGGATCGACCCGTCCCCATTGATCGTCACTGTCACCGAACCGCCGAGCGCTGCGAGACCGCCGCTCACGATGGGTGCGCTGAGCTTGAGTGGGTCGAAGAAGGACCCGGTCTGAGGCGACCACGAAATCCGGCCTCGCTCGAAATTCTGTTCACGTCCTGGTAGGCCGCTGCGGTCGTGTTCTTCTTCGAGCGGATAACCGACCTCGCTGGCTTCCCATCCGCGTCTCGCCCAGCGGTCACGAATGGCCCCGTAGACGGGGTGGGGTCCGGTCTCGGGGGTCCAGTAGATGGAGGAG
>NZ_JBEOWS010000285.1:2153-12940 GCF_040296125.1 Streptomyces sp. NPDC002265
TCCGGGTTTCCGGGAAGGTGCATGGCGCGGAAGTGATTGAAGCGTCCCCGCCCGTCGGGGCATCCGGATTCGTCAGTCACCGGGTAACCGAACTGCTCGGCACCGAGACGTGTCCATTCGCCGCCGATGGCGCCGTAGACGATGAAGGTGCCGTGAGCGGGGTGCCAGACGGCAGAGCCGGCCTCGAAGGCCTGCTTTCGCCCGCCGCCGACGGAGCCGTCCGTCTCCTCGACCACGGGGTAGCCCAGGGGTGACTTCTCCCACCCGATTTCACTCCACTTGCGGCGGATGTCGCCGTAGACGGGGTGGGGTCCGGTCTCGGGGGTCCAGTAGATGGAGGAGTCCGGGTTTCCGGGAAGGTGCATGGCGCGGAAGTGATTGAAGCGTCCCCGCCCGTCGGGGCATCCGGATTCGTCAGTCACCGGGTAACCGAACTGTTCCCTCCCGAGCCCAAACCATCGCTCGCGGATAGCGCCCCAAACCGCAAAAGCACCGATTTGAGGGTGCCATGATATCGTCCCGTTCTGAAACTCCTCGGCCCGGCCAGCACCGTCGAAAGTGGGCTTTTCGACATCAAGCGGATGCCCCAGGAGGCCTGCATCACCACCGAGAGCGAGCCACTTATCCCTAATCGCTCCTATTACCTCGGGCATCAATCCTACGGCCTGCCCCATCAAGATCACCTCAATCTGATTTTTCCACACCATTCCCGGTCAGTAAAACTCGGCATTCGCGAAATGGCCGAATCCGTCGACCCGGAGGTGCATTTCCGTGCGAACGCGAATCGATAGCCGTAAGGCAAGATAGGGAGGGGTGCCAGTACGTTGCGGCGAAACGATTATGTATGGCACCGAGTCGACAGCGGTCGAACTCTGGGGCCCAATCTCTTGCGGCCAGGCATGCCGCCAGTTCGAGTCTGCGACCCCGTTACTGATGCTGCAACTGGCAGCTCATTTCATTTGGCGTGATCGTGCGCAATGCTGTCTTGCGTGTCGACCGAGTTGATCGAGCGGATGGTGCCGGATGCTATGTGGTCACTCTTTCAGCGGGTGGTGCCGCCGGCGCCGGTGCGACGGCAGGGTGGTGGTCGCAGACGGCATGGCGACCGCGAGGTGCTGGCGGCAATCGTATTCGTCGCCGTTTCAGGCTGTACGTGGAATCAGCTTCCGCCGAGTTTTGGACCGTCGGGCGTGACCGCGTTTCGCCGGTTCACAGAGTGGTCGCATGCTCGCGTGTGGGCCAAGCTGCATCATCTGGTCGTTGACGAACTCGACAGCCAAGGTGAGCTGAACTGGTCGCGGTGCGCCATCGCCTCCGTGAGCGCTCGGGCATGCAAAGGAGGGCGCTGACTTCACCCACATGGGCTGACACCGCCTCGGTCGTCGAGGGCCCTATCGCCTGGCTTACCGGCCGTCGGCCCCTTTACCGTCACTACGAGAGCATTGCCAGACGTTTCCTGGCCTTCACTGCGCGGGTAGCCGCCGTAACCTGGTATCGCAGACTCGCCAAATGAAATGACCTGTTGATTGGAGCGCGCCTGGTCGACCTTTGCGATCTGTTCCGCTTGTACCCCAGGCCGTGCAGCGCTTGCGTTCTCCGGCAGGATGGTCGACATCCGCAGCACGGCGTTCTCCGGCAGCACGGTCCACTTCTACGGCACTATGTTCTTCGGTAGCACGGTCGACATCCGCGGCGCGGGTGGGGTCGCCTTCTCACTCGGTCTGCTCTCTGAGGCAGGTACTCCCAGGTCTCCTGGCCTCATGGTGCCCGCAGGCTGGCTGCTGCCCCCATCACCTTGAACCTCTCTGTTCCTACGAGGCGACAACCATGGCACTCACGGGGTGACGGGTGCCGCGGACGTGCGGCACCGGGGGACCGTCTAATAAGGCGATTCATTGAACCTCTTTCATCCTGAATAGTCGCAGGTCAAGAGGGTGTGCGCGGCTGCCACGGTCCTGTCGGTGCGGTTGGTTGAGCAGCGTGCTCGCCGCAGCAGCTGCCAGGACTTGAAGCGGGCGAAGGCGCGTCCACCGGGAGCACGGAGACATGCGTGGTCGCGGTTGTACCGCTGGCAGTGCTCAGGCAGGTCACGATGGCCGTAGTAGGGAGTAAGGGGCCGATGGCGCCGACACCCTGGTAGGCGTGGTCGGCCAGCACAAGGATCTGGCGCGAGAGACAGGCTTGGACGATTCCATGAACGCGGGCCGCGGTCAGGTCATGGGTCCGTTGCGGCGTCGCCCGCGAGAACCACAACGGCGTGCCATCAGGACGTGCGATGAACTGGACATTCATGCCGTGCTTCTTGTGCTTCTTGTGCTTCTGCGCGTAGCACGGCTCGTCCGCCTTGACGCGGTCAGTGGAGATCAGCGTCCCGTCGACGCTGACGAAGTCACCCTCGCCGAGACCGACGAGAGCCCCGTGCAGCCCCGGCGCCCACGAGGCGAGGATCTCGACGGTCTCGCGCACATACCGCCAGGACGCCGCCTCGCAGACTCCGCAACCAGCACCGATCTGTGCCGGCGTCTCGTTCTTCCGCAGATGCGCGAGCACCAGCAGGGCCTGCTTGAAGCACCCCAACTTGCGCCAGTTCGATCGAATTTCACGCCTTCGGGCGTAGATGAGCCAGGAGGCATGCTCGATCAGCTCGTGCGGGACGCCGAGCAGGGAAGGATACGGAACCAACAAAGCCCCCCGGCCGACGGCTTGTTGAGTGAGATCACCACACCAACAACGGGGCTTCGCCATGTCACCGCATCCGACCAGTCCATTTCACTCCTGAAGCACAGGATGAAAGAGGTTCAGTAACGCGCGTGATGCGCTTGGCCTCGTCGACACTTCTCCCGGCACCCGGCACCCGGCACCCGGCACCCGGCACATTGGTGGGGCCTTGACGTTCGGAAGCCCCCGACGCAGGCGGTCAGCTCGATACTCGCCCTTTTGGTCGGGCCGACCGCCTCTGTCCAAGAAGAGAGCCTGCGGTCTATTTGAAACGGCGCGTACTAATTAGCCGGATATGGAAACCTGATGGAAGGAAAGTTCACGCGCGGCTGTCGCCGCGGCGGCTGGGGGGAGTGCACGGTGGCTCGTGCTGTCGGTATCGATCTTGGTACAGCGCATTCTGTGGTGAGTGTTCTCGAAGGCGGTGAACCGACCGTCATCACCAACGCGGAAGGGGACAGGTCCACGCCCTCCGTCGTCGCCTTCACGAAGAACGGTCAGGTACTCGTGGGCGAGCCGGCCAAGCGGCAGGCGGTGACCAACGCGGACCGCACCATCTGTTCGATCAAGCGCCACATGGGCACCGGCCGGAAGGCACGCGTCGACGGCACGGACTTCACACCGCAGCAGATCAGCGCGTTCATCCTGCAGAAGCTGAAGCGGGACGCTGAGTCATACCTGGACGAGCGGGTCACCGAGGCGGTAGTCACCGTCCCCGCGCACTTCGGCTTCTGTGAGCGGTGGGCTACCAAGGAGGCCAGCCAGATCGCGGGGCTGCACGTCCTGCGCATCATCAGCGAGCCGACCGCCGCTGCTCTCGCCTACGGCCTCGACAAGGACGACCAGACAATCATCGTCATCCACTTCGGCGGCGGCACCTTCGACGTGTCGCTGCTGGAGATCGGCGACGGCGTGGTGGAGGTGAAGGCCACCAGCGGCGACACCAAACTGGGCGGTGACGACTGGGATCAGCGCATCGTCGACCATCTGGTCAAGCGATTCGCCGACGACCACGGCGTCGATCTCTCCAAGGACAGGACAGCGCTTCGGCGCCTGCGCGAGGCCGCACAGAGGGCGAAGGTCGAACTCTCCTCAACCGCTGAGACCACGATCGACCTGCCCTACATCACGGCTTCCGCCCAGGGTCCGATGCACCTGCACGAGAGGCTCACCCGGGACGGTTTCCAGCAGCTCACCGTTGATCTGCTGGAGCGCTGTAAGGCGCCGTTTCGCGACGCCATCGAGGGTGCCGGTGTAGGGCTCGAAGAGATTGACTACGTCCTCCTCGTCGGCGGCTCGACACGCATGCCCGCCGTTATCGAGCTGGTCGACGAACTGACCGGCGGCAAGGAACGCCAACGCGTCCGTTCGGACGACCCGGTCGCCGTCGGCGCAGCCCTCCAGGCCGGCGTCCTCAAGGGCGAGGTCAGGGACGTCCTGCTGCTCGACGCCGCCCCGTTCTCTCTCGGTGTCGAGACCCAGGGCGGCATCATGAAGAGGCTCATCGACCGCAACACCACGATCCCGACCAGGCGGTCCGAAATCTTCACCACGACGCGGGACAACCAGACCGAGCTGCAGATCAAGGTCTACGAGGGTGAGCACGGGCGCACGGCCTACAACAAGAAGATCGCCACGATCACACTCACCGGCCTGCCACCGGCGAAGGCCGGCAAGCTTGAGATCGAGGTCACCTTCGACATCGACGGAAACGGCATCATGCACGTCTCCGCCAAGGACCTGCGCACCGGCAACGAACAGCGCGCAACGGTCACCGGCGGATCTGCCCTACCAATGGCTGACCTTGAGCGCATGGCGCGTGAGGCCGGACGGTACGAGCAGCAGGAACGTCAGCGCCGCACATCCGCCGGGATTCATGACCGGGCCCATCAAGTCCTCTACACCACCGAGAGGTCTCTTCAGGACCCCGCGGACACCGTGGCGGGCGACATCAAGGCCGAGACTGAGGCCGCGGTCGGCGAGCTCAAGGAAGCCCTGAAGAACGGGGACGACACGGCCATCTGCGAGGCCACCAAGAAGGTCGAAATCATCGCGCGGAAGCTGCACCGTTGAGACACCACTGCGGTTGCGTGGATTCTGCAGTGCCCTGAGCAACCCGTACCACCAACATGCTGCTTGTACGAGACCGACCGCTGCCAAGGAAGCGGGGCGAGGAGCCTCGCCCGCCGACCAGCACGCAAGATCCTGTCCACGAGTGAACTTGCGGACAGGGTAGGAGCGGGGCTGGCAGGCCGCTGCCCCGCTCAGCTACCTGCAGTCGGTGTATCGACGTCCGCCCGTTCAGCACTGCGGAACAAGCCCTGCCCGCGATCGAGGACCCTTGACTGCTCACTCACCGGCATGAAGCAGGGTTGAGGAAGTGGTGTATGGGTTCGACCTGATCCGGGGGTTTGCCTCGGCGTCGGGGTGCCGAGCGCATAGACGAACGGCCACCGGCTGATCTTCGGGGGCTCTGCCCACCGAACTCACCGCATCGCCTGAAAACGAGATCGCCGAGTGCTTCGCGCTCTCCCGCGAACTTCACGGTTACGGCGCTGAGCTCCTGCTGAAGCTTGGCCTGCACCCCGGGCAAGAACTCATCCTCGTGCAGCTATTTGGCAGGGACGGCCAGACGCAGGCCGAGCTCCAGAAAACGGTTGGGCTCGACCGTCACTGCGCGGAGCGGCTGACCGCGGTGCCTGTCAACCAACCCGGGTTGGCGTCGTTGATCCTGGCAGGCAGGCAGGCAGGCAGGCAGGCAGGCAGGCAGGCAGGCAGGCAGGCAGGCAGGCAGGCAGTGGCGCCGTATGCAAAGGTCGCCGTCCGCAAGATCATGAGCGCTTCCAGGCGAGCGAGGGGACTGGGAGGCTGTCCGCTTGACGAACGTGAACGTTTGGTTCGGGCCGGGTGGGCATGAACGACGGCTGAGGGCGGGGGAGATGGGGCGGTTGATTTGCTCGCGTCGCTCGTGGGGGTGGCTGGTGCGGGTAGTGCTTGCTCTGCTGGAGGCCAGGGAGAAGAAGATCCGGGTGCCTCTCGCCACGCTTGTCGCCGTCCCACGGTTCGTGCCCAAAAAACCCGCTCCGAGCACCCTGCGACCATCGACATGGGCGGCTGTGCTCTTACCGCGGCGCCTCTTGAGCGTTCGCCGCGGCCGGTGCCGCTCACATCGCCATCATGGCTGTCCTTGTGATCGCCGGCCGCGCCATGCCGTCGTCAGCCCTGCGCTCGCTGGAGGCCGACGATGCGGTCGATGATTTTCTTGGCGGCGGTGCCTAGACCGTGCACCTCGGTGGGGTCGAGGACGTCGTAGATCAGCTCGCGTACCCGAGCCACGTGTCCGGGGGCGGCCTCGACGAGATGGGCGTGCCCCGCGTCGGTGAGGATCGCGTGGGTGTACCGGCCATTGGTGGGGTCTGGCTCGCGGCGCACGTAGCCGCGCTTTTCCAACCTGCCGATCAGGTGGGAGAGGCGGGACAGCTCGGAGTTGGCGAGGACGGCCAGTTCGCTCATGCGCATCCGGTGCTCCGGCTGATCGGACAGTCCGGCGAGGACGTAGTACTCGACGAAGCTGAGCTGTGCGTCCCGTTGCAGCTGTGCCTCCAGGGCGGTGGGCAACATGTACAGCAGCTGGCAGAGCGAGTACCACGTCTCCAGCTCCGCGGGGGTCAGCCAGCGCGGCTGATCGGTCGAGGTCGAAAGGCGTTCGGGCATCATGTCCGGAGTCTACGTCGCCAACAGTTGAAGGTTCATCTCTCACCGTCCGGCCTGACGCGTGAAGGTTCAAGTGAGAGGGGGCTGCGGTGGCTGCCGATGGTCCCCCGCAGGGCGTGTACGTCATCGACCCGTCTCGCTCCAGCATTGCTTTCCCGACCAGGCACCTGTTCGGCCTGGGCGCCGTCCACGGCAGCACGCTCGAGAGAACGCGAAGTGGGCCCACGGGCGGATACAGGGCGAGCCACCCTGTCTTGGTCACCCGATCGCCGCCTTCACGGTCGGGGAGATCTTTTACGCGGCGGGGATCGACCCGGCCCCGCGCCGTGCCGGTCCGACCTGGCGGGAGTTCCTCACCAGCGAGGTCCTGGGCATCATCGCCGTCGACCCCTTCCCTCTCGACACCGCCCTCGGCCGCAGGCTCTACGCGTCGGCGTCCCTCGAGCACGGCACCCGGCGCCTGTGCATCGCGGCGGCACCGCCCACCCCATCGCAGGCCCTGGAACGGTCCAGGTTGCTCAACCTGCCTGCCTGCATGGCATGTTGCACGATCCACCACGGGCCGGCCGACCCGATGAGCTTGTGTTTTTATCCCGCTCGCTCCGTGTTCGAGTCGGGGCGCTTCTCTGGTGTCGCGCCGTGCTGGTGGCCTTCTCCCACGGTGGGGCGGGCGGCACGGAAGTTGTTTCGGCGGCCTGGCGGTCGTCCGGGGCCTGCTGTGCCGGGATTCCGCACTCCGGTCGGGCTGGGCAAGTGGGGGCGGATGTGGCGAAATCCGCGGCGGACTCGTGCGGGGGACAACTGCCTTGGCGGCTTGGGCCGTTCCCAGGGGCGACGGTGGTCCTCGGCAAGAGGGCGGGCGAGCCGCGGCTGGGTGTGGGCGGCGATGACGAGCCAGGTCCACAGGTCGGCGCTGTGCGGGTCGCGGATGCGAGGGGCGGTCCGGCCCAGGGTCTGTTTGAAGAGCCGGAAGGTGTGTTCGAGGTCGAATCTGCGCAGGTGAGCCGACCACAGACGGTCGATGTGTCTGGGGTCGGCGCCGGTGCGTGAGGTCCATAGCCATACCGGGTCCGGGGTGCGCTCGGAGGCAGGCGGGTGACCGTGAGGCGGATCAGTGTGCCGTGCAGGACGGGGAGTTCCTCGTCGGGGTGTACGTCGTCGGCCCAGGGGCCGCGGCGTTGGAGCTGTTGGTGCATGCGGTCCCAGCTGCGGGCTTCGGCCCGGTCGTAGCGGCGAGTGTCGTTCACGGTGTGCTGGCCGGGGGTGGGTCAGGTGTCCGGGTCGGCGTTCAGGGTGAGGTGGCGGCCGTGACGGGCGGGTCGCCCGCCCTTGCGGCGGTAGACGGGCTCGCCGGGATCGGTGTAGTACACCCGGTCGGAGCGGACCCGGACGACGAGTTCGACCGGCAAGTCGGACAGGAGCCAGGCCAGGCGGGTGGCGTCGTGGCCAGCGTCGAGGACCACGAGCACATCGGGGTCGCCCTCGTGGCGGTGGCCGGTGCGGGTGAGACGGGCGAGGGCCTCGCGGATCTGGTCGGCGGTCAGCTCGGTGACATCGTCGCCCGGGGCCACCCGCTGCGCGTCGAGGATCGCCGTCCACGAGGAGCGGCCGGGCTCGAGAGCGGCCAGGAAGGAGTAGGGCCAGCCGGGGATGTTCTGGCCGGTGGCCGTGCCGTAGCCGCTGACGTGGCAGAACCTGCGCTCAGGACTGGTGTCCGCGTCGGGGCGCAGCCACGGGGTGACGTCCACCGCCAGCACGATGCGCCCCTCGGCACTCCTGTGTACGGGGGTGGTGGCCACCAGCCGGCGCAGGCGGGTGAACTCCATCCAGCCCTGGTTGACCGCGTCGTACAAGGCACCGTGACCGCGCTGGAACTCAGGCTCCGGAGCCAGTTCCACCAGCGAGCGCACCGGAGTGCCGGAGCACAGCACGGCGTCGGTCAGCTCGAAGAGTGCGTCCGCGCGCCGGTAGAGGCAATTGTGGTAGCCGCGGCGGAAACGGGCCAACGCACCCTTCGGTTCGACATCACACAGATAGCTGGAGATACTCACGTCAACGGCCGTTCTGATTGCGGGAGTTAGGCACTCCGAGAACTGGAACGGCCGCCTTCGCGTCACGATACCCCGCTCGTCCAGCCACCGGCCGAGCCTGCCCCGACTCGAACACGGAGCGAGCGGGGTAAAAACACAAGATGAGGAGCTGTCGGTCTACCGGAAAGCCCTGAGCCGGGTCGCACGACGGTCAAGGATCAGATTCAGGTCTGTCCTGATGGCGCGGGCAGGCCGGCTCTCATGGATGTCCCTCTGAGGAATCCAAAACGAGCGTTGAGCGACCCGCTCCATGCTCGTACCACTGCACCAGCCTCACGAAAGCAGACCTGATGTCTACCACCGCCGCTGAGCGGCGGCTGATCGACGTTCTCTACACGGCCGGCGTGCGCATACGGACTCGTGGGCGACAGTCTGCGTCCCAGCGTGGCTGATCGGTCGAGGTCGAAAGGCGTTCGGCCGGCATGCCCGGAGTGCGTGCCATCCACAGTTGAAGATTCATGTGTCATCGTCTAGCGTGACACGTGAAGGTTCAAGTGAGAGGGAGCTGCAGTGGCTGCCGATGGTCCCCCGCAGGGCGTGTACGTCATCGACCCGTCTCGCTCCAGCATCGCTTTCTCGGCCAAGCACCTGTTCGGCCTGGGCACCGTCCATCGCAGCTTCACGCTGCGCTCGGGGACGGTGTCCATCGCCGAACCTCTGGCCGACTCGGAGGTGAGGGCTGTCGCGGATGCCACCAGCTTCCGTAGTGGTCATCCGGTGCGCGACCGAAAGGTGCTGTCGGAGGCGTTCTTGGACGTCGACGGCCATCCGGACGTCGACTTCACCTCCACCAGCGCCTACCGCGACGCCACCGGCACGTGGAGGCTTGCGGGCCTCCTGGCGGTCCGCGGCGTCGGGGCCCCGGTCGTCTTCACCGTGACAGGGACTCAGACGCTCGACGACGAGCTGACGATCACCGCCACGGCAACCGTCGATCGCTATGCCCACCGCATCACTGCCATGAAGGGCCTGGCGGGCCGTTACCTGCGGCTCAATGCCGTCATCGGGGCCCGCCGTACATCCGCCGGTTCCGCTTTGCGCCGACCGGTCCATCAGGAAGAAGGACACCACATGAGTGACATGAAGATCGCCGTCATCCTTGGCAGCACCCGGCCCGGCCGCAACGGCAAGGTCGTCGCCGACTGGGTGGTGGACAGGGCGGGCGCGCGCACCGGCGCCGAGTACGAACTGATCGACCTTGCCGACTACCCGCTGCCCCACCTGGACGAGGCCATGCCGCCGTCCATGGGTCAGTACCAGAACGACCACACGAAGGCCTGGGCCGAGAAGATTGCCGGGTTCGACGGGTACATCTTCGTCACTCCCGAGTACAACCACTCCACCTCCGGCGTGCTGAAGAATGCGATCGACTACCTGTACGGGGAGTGGAACAACAAGGCCGCCGCCTTCGTCTCCTACGGGTCCCTCGGTGGCGCGCGGGCCATCGAGCACCTGCGTGGCGTGGCCAGCGAACTGCAGATGGCCCACGTGCGCCAGCAGCTGTCCTTCTCGCTGTTCACCGACTTCGAGAACTTCTCCGTCTTCAAGCCCGGCGAGCAGCATGACGCCGCTGCAACCATCCTGTTCGAGCAGCTGGAGTCCTGGACGCGCGCCATGAAGACCGTTCGGGCCTGACCCCCGGGTCGCCGACGGGTAAGCGGCGAGCAACACTGCGCCGCTGATGCGGCCGGCCCAGCGGTCGCGTCAGCGGTGCACCGTCCAACAGTCCTCGAGCCCCTGGTCCCGGCGGGAGCGGCCCGCCTGTTGGTGGTCTGGCTCGGGTCCTCGTCAGGGACGGCCCCGCCGACTCCCTGGTGGGCGCGATGGGCACAGTCGCCGAAGGCGACGCGGTGATCTCTCCCCGCGTCACGCGCAGACTTCTCGACCGCTTCGCCCGCCTCACCGATCAGGAGCCCCCCGCGGTTCCCCGCAGTCTCGACGCGCTCACCGCCAGGGAACTGGACGTACTGCGGGCGATGACCCGCGGCCTGTCCGATGCCGATATCGCCCTGGAGCTGCATGTCAGCGAGGCGACCGTGAAGAGCCATGTGGCGCACATCCTCGACAGGTGCAGGCTCGGGGACCGGGTACGGGCGGTCATCCTGGCCTACGGCACCGGGCTCGTCCGGCCCACTGTCGGCCCGTTGGGCCCTGGTGCCCACGGGCGGCCGTCCACCCGGCGCGGCTCAGCTGACCGCCTGCTTCACGAGCGCACTGATCCGCGCCTCCACCTCGGCCGTCACGTCGGTCAGGGCGAAACCGGCC
>NZ_JBEOWS010000286.1:0-12881 GCF_040296125.1 Streptomyces sp. NPDC002265
AACCGGGCCAAGGCCCGCATCAAGGTCGCACGCCAGCACGCCAAGGTGGCCGACCGGCGCCGGGACTTCCACCACCAGGCATCCACACAGATCATTCGCGACCAAGCGGTGTACGTGGAAGACCTCGCGGTGTCCGGCCTCGGCCGTACCCGGCTCGCCAAGTCCGTGCACGACGCGGGACGGTCCGCGTTCGTCGGCATGCTGGAGTACAAGGCGGCCCTGCACGGCCGCACCTTCGCCAAGGTTGACCGCGCCTTCCCGTCCTCCCAGCTCTGCTCGGCCTGCGGATTCAGGGACGGCCCCAAGCCCCTGCACGTCCGAAAATGGACGTGCAGCGCATGCCACGCCGGGCACGACCGCGACCACAACGCAGCACGCAACATCCTCTTCGAAGGACGCCGAACCGTCGCCACCGGACGGGTGGAGACGCCAAACGCCCGTGGAGCGCCGGCAAGACGGGCACACGTGCCCGCACAGCGCGGTGAAGCAGGAAGCCCCCGGAAGGGTCAGACGACCCAGGCCGGAATCCCTGGACTTTAGGCCAGGGAGCACGTCAACGCGGAGGAACTCATGACCTGACCTCCCCCGCCCTCACCGTCCGCCCGGACACCACGCTCGCCCAGGCCGCCCGCACCATGGCCCGGGCCAAGGTCAAGCGGCTCCCCGTGGTCGACGCCGTGGGCCTGCTCGAAGGCATCGTCAGCCGCGCCGACCTGCTCAAGGTCTTCCTCCGCGCCGACGAGGAGATCACCGAGGAGGTACGGCGTGAGATCGTTTCCTACCTGTTCCCCACACCGGAGTCCAGCGTGGGCGTGGACGTGCACAACGGCGTCGTGAAGCTCACCGGCCGCGTCCGGGACACGTCGCTGGTGCCGGTGGCAGCCCGGCTGGTCCGCGCCGTCGAAGGCGTCGTGGACGTGGACTTCGACCTCGCACGGACGCCGCCCGTGCAGGAGTAGGGCCGGTCGGCCCTGGTGAATTCGGTCCCGGCGCGTGATGATCGGAATCACAGACAGGTCGCAGTCTGTCCTCCGCCGGGAACGAGGGGTCACCATGCCGGAGCCACGCACCTTCAGCGAGCAGAACCCGATCCGGGTGTTTCTGCTGGACGACCACGAGGTCGTCCGCCGCGGCCTGGCCGACCTGCTCGACTCCGAACCCGACATCTCGGTGGTCGGCGACGCCGGCACCGTCGACCACGCCCTCGCACGAGGCCTCGCACTGCGCCCCGACGTCGCCGTCCTCGACGTACGCCTGCCGGACGGCGACGGTATCTCGGTCTGCCGGGAACTGCGCAGCCAGATGCCGGAGCTGGCCTGTCTGATGCTCACCTCGTTCGACGACGAGGAGGCCCTGCTCGACGCGATCATGGCCGGCGCCTCGGGCTACGTCCTCAAGCAGATCAAGGGGTCCGACCTCGTCTCTGCGGTACGCACGGTGGCCTCGGGCCAGTCGATGCTGGACCCCGCGACCACCGCCCGCCTCATGCGCTCACTCCGAGCCGAACCCGCGGAGACCCCTTCCGTGCCGTCCGAGCTGGCGAGCCTGTCACCGCGGGAGAGGGACATCCTGGCGCTGATTGGCGAGGGGCTGACCAACCGCGACATCGGCAAGAAGCTCTACCTGTCCGAGAAAACCGTCAAGAACCACATCTCCCGCCTCCTGGCCAAACTGGGCGTGCAGCGGCGGGTCCAGGCCGCCGTCCTCGCCTCCCATCTGGAGCAGCCGGGGGCGGGCGAACACAGGGCCAAGTGACAAGGCCGGCCCGTCGGGACCGCGCGACGGACCGGACGGCACCTGTCTCGGCGCGCCCTCACCGGCGAACCGGCAGGGATGCCGCCATGACCACCGGTCAGAACCTCGTTCCCCACTGCTCGACGCACTCAGCACGTAGTGTTCGGTGCGGGAGCGGCCATCGGTGTTCTGGGCGGGATGCTCGGTCTGGGCGGCGCGGAGTTCCGCCTGCCGCTGCTGATCGGCCTGTTCGGATTCGGGGCGCTCTCCGCGGTCATCCTGAACAAGGCGATGAGCCTGGTCGTGGTCACGGTCGCTTTACCCGCCCACCTGGCAGCGGTGTCGCCCTCCGAAGTGGCCGCGCACTGGCACGGTCAACCTGCTGGCCGGGAGCGCTGGGCGCCTGGGCCGGAGCGTCCTGGGCGGTATGGATGCGCAGCTCCACCCTGTACAAGGTGCTGGCGGCACTGATGGTGCTCACGGCCGCAGCCCTGCTGGTCACCCACACAACCGCCCTGGGGACGCTCGCGCTGCCGCTGTCGGCGCAAGTGCCCTGCGGGGTCGTGGCTGGGTTCGGCATCGGCGTGGTCGCCGCGATCATGAGCGTGGCCGGAGGCGAGCTGCTGATCCCGACGATCGTGCTGCTGTTCGCGGTGGACATCAAGACGGCGGGGAGCCTGTGACTGCTGGTGTCGTTGCCGACCATGCTGGTGGCCTGCGGTCGTGACGGCAGCTTCGCAGTGCTGGGCGCCAACCCCCGCTTCACCCTGGCCATGGCCGGCGGCTCGATCATCGGCGCGGTACTCGGCGGGCTGCTCCTCGGCGTGTTCCCGAACCTTGTGCCCGTCCACACACTGGCCGTGATCCTGCTCGTCTCCGCCATCAAGCTCGCTCGCCACCACTGCCCGCGACAACGGGTACGCCGCGGTGACGTCCGACGCCGAGGAGTCGTCCTCCATGGACGTCGCTGCGTTGCCCAGGCCGATGGCGGTGGTGGGCTGGGGGGGGGCGGGCGATGGCGGAGCGCATGCCAACGGCAACCGGGTGCGCCGGGGGCCCGCGAAGCACCACACGACGCCCAGATCCGATATCTGACGACACGCCAGACAAGTCCCTCTATCCATTGTGTGCGCCACATAACATCCCGTGAGGAAATGATCGACGCCCGCGGGCTGCAGAAGGCGAGAGAAATGATTGCACGAAGAGGCGTGCTCGTAGCCGGGGCCGTTGGCGGGACGGCCCTGGTCGTTCCAACATCTAATGGGGCGGTGGCACTCCCGAATGGGACCGTGGTGGCCCCGAGTGCCGGATCTGCCGGCAAAGTCCCAGTCCCCACCCTGGACCCCACAACCATCCCGAAATACGTCACCGACCTGGTGATCCCGCCGGTGATGCCGATGGCTCGCCACTCGCAGCGGCACGACATCGACACGTACGTCATCGGCGTCCGACAGTTCAGCCAGCAGGTATTGCCGCCCACTTTGCCGTCCACCACCGTGTGGGGATACGGCTCGCTCGGGGACAACAAAACCTTCAACTATCCGTCGTTCACCATCGAGGCCAAGGTCGATCGGCCTGTCCGGGTCACCTGGGTGAACGATCTCGTCGACGACCAGGGCCGTTTCCTCCCACACTTGCTGACGGTCGACCCCACCTTGCACTGGGCGAACCCGCCCGGCGGCAATGCCGGGCGCGATTCCCGGCCGACGTTCACCGAGACGCCGCCTCCGTATGGTGGACCCGTGCCGATCGTCACTCACCTGCACGGTGGGCATTCCACCGAGGAGAGCGACGGCTACGCCGAAGCGTGGTACCTGCCACGCGCGAACAACATTCCTCCTGGATTCGCCACCGTGGGCTCGTTCTACAATGAGTTCCGGGAGGAGTTCGCCGATGCGCACGGCCTGAAGTGGGAGCCGGGTACCGCGACCTTCCAGTACGCCAACCGCCAGCGGGCGGCGACTATCTGGTTCCACGATCACACCCTGGGTATGACCCGGCTCAACGTGTACGCCGGGCCAGCCGGGTTCTATCTGCTGCGCGGCGGCGAGTGTGATCTGCCCAAGGGGGTTCTGCCCGGGCCGGCGCCCGCTTTCGGCGATCCACCGGGCACGCGTTACCACGAGATCCCCCTGGCCATCCAGGACCGCTCGTTCAACTCAGACGGCTCGCTGTTCTACCCCACGAGCCGGGAATTCTTCGACGGGTTCCCGGGGCCGTACATTCCCACCACCGATGTATCGCCCTACTGGAACCCCGAATTCTTCGCCAACACCATGGTGGTCAACGGTCGGACATGGCCGAAGCTCGAGGTCGAGCCGCGCCGCTACAGGCTGCGCTTCCTCAACGGATGCAATGCCCGGTTCCTGATCCTGAAGATCGCGGACAATCCGACTGCCCGGCCGGCCCAGTCGGCTGTACCGTTCTGGCAGATCGGCAACGAGGGCGGGTTCCTGCCCGCACCGGTGCAGCTGGAGCAGCTGCTGTTGGCCAACGCGGAGCGGGCCGACGTCATCGTCGACTTCACCGGGATCCCGGAAGGCACCGAGCTGTACCTCATCAACGAGGGACCGGATGCGCCCTTCGGTGGCCGGGGCGTTCCCTTCGACGCGGCGGATCCGGACACTACCGGGCAGGTGATGAAATTCGTGGTCGGCCCGCTGGTGAGCAAGGACAAGAGCGTCCCGCCGCGCAAGCTCAAGTTGCCCAAGATCAGGCCACTCGGCTCGGCGAGCGTCACCCGCCGGCTCTCCCTCAACGAGGTCACCTCAACCAACGTCCCCCCAGTGCCGCCTGACACACCGGTCGAGACCTTGCTCGGCACGGTCGACTCCGCCGGCAATCCGGTGCTGCTCGGCTGGGCCGACCCGGTCACGGAGAACCCGAGGCTGAACGCGACCGAAACATGGGAGCTGTACAACTTCACTGCAGACGCCCACCCGATCCACATCCACGAGGTGGCGTTCGAGGTGGTGAACCGGCAACCCTTCAATGGGCCACCCGTTCCGCCGGAGAGCTGGGAACGTGGCTTCAAAGACACCGTGATCGCCTATCCGGGAGAAATCACCCGGGTGAAGGCAACGTTCGACCACCCTGGTCGCTTCGTCTGGCACTGTCACATCGTCGAGCACGAGGACAACGAGATGATGCGGCCGTACCAAATCGGAGGCAAGCACAAGAAGAACCACTGACACGTCTGTGCCTGTGGTCGGTCGCAGCAGTCGGGCCGCCACGGAGGCGGTGTCCGCGTACAGCTACGGCCCGTGATAAAGAAGGGGCTTACGGCGACGTGGTGGCCTGATCAACTTCGTTTGGCCTCCTGTGTGTCCACCATCACGACGGAGGGCCATTGGGCCTTCCCCCGTGATGGTGGACACGCTTCGTTGATCACGCGGCGAGCGTGAGCTTAGCCGCGTGGTGTCGGCGTTCGTATTCGTTGGGGCTGAACTGGCCGTTGGCGGAGTGTCGGCGGCGGGTGTTGTAGCGGGTCAGCCAGGCGAAGACCTTGTTCCTGCAGGTGAGCGGGTCGCCGTAGTCGCGGGCGCCCTGGAGCGTCTCGTGTTTGAGGGACGCGTGGAAACTCTCGCAGGCCGCGTTGTCCGCGCTGCTGCCGACCGCGCCCATTGACCGGGTGACCTCGAGCTGGTCGCAGAGGTCGGCGAAGGCCCGGGAGCCGTATTGCCTGGATTCAACCGGTCGTTGCAACACCGGCTTGCTGGAGCGAGAGTAGCTGCGCGTTGAACGCCTCCGCGGGGGTCCTCCAGCCAAGTGTCTTGCGGGGCCTGGTGTTCAGCGCGTGAGCAACGGCTGCGATTTCTTCGGCGGACCAGCGCGAGAGGTCGGTGCCCTTCGGGAAGTACTGGCGCAGGAGTCCGTTCGTGTTCTCGTTCGTGTTCTCGTTCGTGCCTCGCTGCCATGGGCTGTGCGGATCGGCGAAGAACACGGGGATACCGGTCTCGACCCTGAACTGCGTGTGTGCCGACATTTCCTTGCCGCGGTCCCAGGTCAGCGACCGCGTCAGCTGCTCGGGGAGCATCGACATCGTGTTGGCCAGTGCCTTCTTCATGGATATCGCCCCGTAGCCGGCCAGTGCAGGGCCGTTCTTCGTCCGGGGGATCCTGTCGTATCCCTCTTCGCGGGGCAGATGGACCAGCATCGTGAACCGGGTCGACCGCTCGACAACCGTGCCGATCGCGGAACGCTCCAGCCCGGTGATCAAATCCCCTTCCCCGTGGCCGGGGACAGCCCGGTCCTCAACCTCGGCGGGCCTCTCGCTGATGAGCGCTTCCGGCGTGACGTGCGCCCAGGTCTTGCGCCGTGAACGCGCCCGCGGCGCACGCAGAGCACGACCGGTCCGAAGACACAGGATGAGCTCGCGTTTCAGCGCCCCGCGGCCCTGGATGTAGAGACCCTGGTAGATCGCCTCGTGGCTGATGCGCATGGACTCATCATCCGGGAAATCAACCTTGATCCGGTTCGCGATCTGCTCGGGACTCCATGCCCGAACCCACGCACGATCCTTGCGATACGGCTTGTTGCGCCCCCTCCACGGACCCGTCACCGGTCCCGCGACAGGCATCCCGCCAGCCGTGGTGATCTGACCGGACAAGCCTCTCCTGGACATAAGCGCGCAACCTCGCATGGGCGACCAGCTTCGCCGTCTTCGGACGCCGGGCCGCCATGTCTGCTTTCCACTGCGCCACCGACGCCCGGTAGTCGAGCTGCCCACTTCGTGTGGCGGCATTGCGTCGCAGCTGGCGGGAGATCGTGCCTGGATCACGGCCGACGTCTCGAGCGATCGCGCGCACGCCCTTGCCCTGGGCCCTGAGCAACGCGATCTCCTCTCGCGCGGAAAGCGACAGGTACCTGCCCGAAGGCGGCTTCGCATCGAACGGTCGCATGCCGCCACACTGGCGGTACCAGCGCGTCGCGACCGCCGGCGCCACGCCGATGACGGCGGCGGCCTCCTCGGCGAGAAGGCCCTTGGCGATCTCCGTCCAGAATGCCGCCTCGACATGACGCTGATACTTCGGATGCCCCGGAGACCTCAACTTCGGACGCACCGCCCGGTCCCCTGCCTGCTGACGACGCACCATCCAACACCTCCACACGTACGAGGTGTTGCGACGACCAATTGAATCCGCCCTCCGATCCGCGGTCGGTGTGGTGGATGAGCTCGCCAGGGGCGACTTCGCGGCTGGCCAGGGCGTATTCGAGCGTGGTCAGGACCAGGTCGGCGTCGGCGCGGCCTGAGGTTTCCCAGGCCACGACCCGGCGGGAGAACGCGTCGCGGATCGCGGACAGCCACAGCGGGCCCTCCTCGGTCGCGATCATGGTCAGATCGGTGACCCACAGGCGGTTCGGCCCGTTCGCGGTGAAGTCGCGTTGCACCAGGTCAGGGGCAAGGTCGGCGTCTGGGGCCCGGCGGGTGAAGCCCTTGCCCGCCCGGCGTGGGCTGATACCGGCGAGGCCGGCCTGGCGCATGAGCCGCTCGACACGCTTGCGGCCGACGTGGACGCCCTCACGCTTGAGGACGGCATGCACGCGGGGTGAGCCGTAGATCCCGCCGGAATGGGCGTGGACCTGCCGGATCATGCCCGTCAGTTCGGCGTCCTGGCGGTGCCGCTCGCATAGCTCCTTCTCGGCCTGGCGCCAGCGGTAGTAGGTGGATGAGGGGATGGAAAGTTCCCGGAGTACGGGCTCGACCCCCAGGTGCGGGTGCGCGTCGAGGAGCGCGGTCACCTGGGCCGGGTCGGGTCGGGCTGGACCGCGAAAAAGCCGAGGCCGTCCGCAGGACCTCGTTCGCCCGTCGCAGTTCCCGCACCTCGCGTCGCAGCTGAGCCAGCTCGTCCTTCTCCTCGGTGGTGAGCATGTCGTTCCGTTCGCCGGCATCGGCCTCGGCCTGGCGGATCCAGTTGCGCAGGGCCTCGTGGTGCACACCGAGCTCCTAGGCCATGCGGCGGATCACGGGCTTCGGCTCGGCGGTCCGGTACATCCGGACCGCACGCTCACGCAACTCCAGCGGGTACTTCCTCGGTGCAGGCATCGTCTGGGCTTCTCTCAGGGCACCCATCTGACCCTCTGTCACCTCTTCCCGCATCTCGGGGGAACCTCAAACACCCGTATGTCCCAGACCATGCGCGGGCAGATCGCCGACCGTATGCGGCACCTCGCCGCCGAGGCCGGCGTCGCCGTGGTCACCGTGCCGCCGGCGAACGCCTCCAAGCACTGTCCGCACTGCCTCACCCCGCTGCGACACCGCAAGTCCCCCGGCCGGCCCACCATCCCGGGCTGGAAGTGGGCCATCTGCCCGTCCTGCCGATGGCAGGACGACCGTGACCAGGGCGCATGGCAGCGGATCGTCGCGCGTGGGCTCGCCCACCAGACCAAGACCGTCGTGGACAAGACCAGCAGCGCCATGGTGATCCGCAAGGTCGTGGACAAGATCGAAGCCGGGGCGGTCATCACGGCCGCACCGAAGACCAGCCGGAAAGACCGGTCCAAGACCGGCCCTACCCGGCCGCGTTCCAACCGTCCCGCGCCCGGGCGACGCGGGATTCCCTCCCCGGCCCGGCCCTCGGGCCCGGCCGGAAAGCGTCCGGAGGGACACGCACCAACGGACCGGACCCAGCTGCCCCGCGCAGCCCACCGGCACCAGGGCACGACCGCGATCAGCACACCCACCACCGGCCACGCGGAGCAGCACTCGGCGCGGGATTCCATCTCAACGCTCACGCCACCCCGCCCAGGTGGGCAGAACCCACGCCGAACCCTACGGTTCGCATGGGATCGCTTACGACCTCGGGGAAAATAGAGGTCGGGACGTGCTGGCCTGGCGGTTCGGCTGGTGTGTGATCAGCAGGTGCTGTTGCGGACGAGGACGAGTTCGGTGCTTGTTCGGCGTCGGTGGGGCGCTGCGCGGACCGGTCGGAGACCAGCCCGGCGATCGCCAGATGTGTCTCGGCGTAGATTTCACGGCGTCCGGTGAAGCGCCGCAGAGGTGCCCACTGCCGAAGCTCGGCGTTGGTGTGCTCGACGCAGATCCGGGCCGAGGACTGGCGCCGCCGCGCTTCGCTCCAGGCCCGCTTGTCGCCGTCGCACGCGTCGTCCTTCGGCTTCTTCGGCAGGGCGGTGACCTGTTCGGGGAACTCCTTGGCCAGTCCTGCATACCCGGCATCGGCCTGGGACTTCACCGATGGATGGAGGCGGAGTTGTTCGGCGATGCCCTCGGTGCGTACGGCACTCTGGTCGTGCATCCGGCCGGAGCGCACGACCCCGGACAGCAGGATGCGGCCCTGCCCGTCGCTGAATGTGGTGGTCTTGACCGTGTTCTGGCGGCACTTGCCCGAGACGAAGGCTCGGCGCCCGGGTCGGCCCGCCTGGGGGCACCTGACCTGGGTCTCGGCGCCATCGAGTCGAGGCTCGATGCCTTCGGCCTCGGCGTAGGCAAAGAGCTCCTCCAGTGTCCGCAGTCTCATTCCGGGCCGGTCGGGCACTGCGAAGCCGCGGGCCGCGAGCAACGGACGGACCTGTCGGATCGCCGTCGAAACGGTCGAGCGGTCGACGTCGTACAGCTCGGCCAGGACCTCGTGCGGCAGCTGATGGCGCAGGTGTACCAGGGTGAGCAGCAGTCGGTCGCAGAAGACCAGCTTCGGCTTGCACCCGGCACCGGCCGCCTTGCGGCGTTCACCGCCTCTGGCTTCGCGAAGTCCGGACTGACGTGCCGCCTCCCACGGGGCGGCGAGTTCGGCGAACAACTCGCCGAAGTGTGCGCGGGAGACACCGGACAGGGCCGGATGGGAAAAGGCCGCGCGGGCCCAGGTCAGCTTCACAACTCACCCAACCCGCACGGCCCTTCTCATGTCACGGCCAAATCAGCCGGAACGTCGCCGCGAGCGGCAGCCGCTTCACATGGGTTCAACCAGAGCCGCCCGCCACTCCGGGCGCGGATCAGCCCCAACACTCGTCCAGTACTCCCGGCCACGCACGATCCGTCCCTGCTGGACGGTCCAGAATGAGGCCGCGCGGAACACACCGAACTCGTCATGCGGTACCTCGACCTCGGAGACGACCTCGTTGCCGTCAGCCACGATCCGCAGTACCCGAATCGACCAGCCCCCCGGGTATTCGCTGTTCACCGCGACGAAGTTCTTGTTGCCGACGATGCGCTCCGCGCTGATCGGCCACTCGACCACGACGTCCTCCGCGACCAAGTCGGCGACAGCTGACCAATCGCGCGCCTGGATCCGATCCCACAATGCCTCGACCACTCCTGAAGAGTCCATGGGGGGCACCCTTCCACGGGTCACTGACATCCTGGCCCTGGGGCCCCGGGTGGCCTGGCACGCCGACCCCCAAGCAGCAACCCCCCTCACTGCCGCTGATAGATCCCAAGGTCGTTAGCTGATCAGAGACGCTGCGTTGCAAGGTGGTGGCGATGGCGCGCCGGGGCTGGCCGGAACCTCGAGTCGAGGCCCTCGACGGCGTCTGCGACCCTGCAGGGAATGACGGACATGCGCGGCGTCCAGGCCCCGGCGTGCCGAAGGCTCGCCGGGGCCGGATCAGGCGGGGGTCATGTGCGCACTGGGGTGTCAGAGATGCCTGGTGGTGTGCGAGGATCCGGCTCCGCATACACGTTTGCCGAGGTCGACCGGAGACCCATGTCCGCCATGCCGCTGCCCACGCCGTCTGAGCCCGGCTCCAAGCGCCCCTATAAGGGTCGGGGACTGGCGACCGTGGGTGTGCTGGCGCTCGGTGGGGTCGTGCTGGCGATGAGCCTGATCACCAGGGCAATCTCCGGTGACGCCGACGAAAATCCGGACAAGCGGATGTCCGGCGCAGGCGACGGGTCGGCCGTGAGCCTCGCGGTGGGCGACTGCTTCACCAGCTCGCAGCACAATGAGGTCCACTCCGCGGTACCCGTGTCGTGCTCCCGGCCACACGACGGCGAAGTGTTCGCCACGGTCCCTCTCACCGGGTCCAGCGGCGCCGACGATGTCCTCGCAAAGCAGTCGTACCACCAGTGCAGCGATCGGCTTACCGACTACGTCATGGACGATTGGTCCTTGCCCCACACGACGGGCATCAACTACTACTACCCGACCCGTGGGGTTCAGCAGTCGGGCAACAGGACCACCGCCTGCTTTACGGCCGACACGAACGGCCGGACCACTGGCAGCGTACGCCTGCAGGAGACCAGCCTGGCAGCAGACCAGCTTGCCTTCCTCAGGCTGGAGCTGGCTTCCGCGCGCGTCTTCAAGGCCTATCCGCACCTGGGCGGCACGGCTGCCAATCGTGCCTGGGCTGCAAGAACAGCGGCTGCCCTGGATCATGAAGCAGACGGCCTCGAAGCCGCCCACTGGTCGGCCGGTGCGAGGCCCAAGGTCACCGTCTACTCCGGGGAGCTTCGAAGGAGCGCCGAGCTGTGGCGCAAGGCCGTGGCGGCACGTTCTGACAACGGCTACTGGGCCCATTCCGACGACGCCTGGAACCGACCTTCCTACAAGTACCAGCGGGACGTCCGGAAGGCTCTGGGACTGGCTTCGGATCTCCCCGCCACCTCCTTCGGGCCACCGTTCTAGGTTCGACACGCCCCTGGGTCGCTGATCGAGCCCGCTTGATCGAGCCGTCTGTCGAACCGAAGCGCCCTCAGCACAATTCAGTGCGTTCGGGCGCACGGTGGAAGCGCTGACCGGCCCCATCCTGTCGGGTAGCTGCCCGGCGTGGATGGCTGCTCATCGATCCCTTCCACCGGATGCCGTCAAGGCATGGCGGATCCTCGCCAGGCTCCGCGCCGGCCCCGACCGCGTCACCGCCCGCCCTGCCCGTAGGAGGCGGGAAGACCTCCCTCACGTCTGGTTCAGGAATGTGCCCGGAGCCCGTCGAGTGGACGGCCGCCGATCACGCCCGGGCTGGGAACACGGCGGCCGCGCTGGACCGTGAGGCCTGATCGATGCGCGTGCTGGTTTCCAGTCCGTGGTCGCGTAGCCGCCGGTCGCGGCTACGCGGGGCTTTCGGGTTCCAGGGACGGAAGGCTGCTCGCGGAGGCCGGCTGCGAGGTCGTGGCCACCGCTGACAACACCGCCACGCTGATGCACAAGCTGGACTCCGCCGTGGCCGACGCGGTGATCGTGGACATCAAAATGCCGCCGACTTATACGGACGAGGGCCTTGTCGCGGCCCGCAAGCTGCGCTCCATGTATCCGTCCGTCGGCGTGCTCGTCCTGTCGCAGTACCTCGAGGCGCACTACGCCATGCGTCTGATCAGCGACGCGCCCGAACACCTCGGGTACCTCCTCAAGGAGCGCGTGTCGGACGTCTCACTGATCGTCGACGCATTGCGCCGCGTCGTCGAGGGCGAGTGTGTCATCGACCACACGATCGTGACCACGCGGATGCGGCGGCCACGCGGCCCAGGCCCCCTCGCGGGGGTCTCCGCGAGGGAGCTCCAGGTGTTGGCGCTCATGGCCGAGGGGCGTTCGAACGCAGCCATCGCCGGAAAGCTGTCGATGAGTCCCAAGACGTTGGAGGCCCATGTCCGGTAGATCTTTCAGAAACTGAACCTGCCTCAGTCACCGGACGACCACCGACGTGTGCTCGCCGTCCTGAAGTACCTTCGGGCCACGCGCTAGCACTCCAGTCTGACTTTCGCGTTTCCGCAGGTCTGCGACTCAGCGCACCTTCGGTGCGCGCTGGGGGCGTGGTAAATGCCGTGGCGTGCGTCGGGTGTGCCTCTGTCTGCATCTGACGTGGGCTGATGCCGGTTGGAGATGATGGAGGGGTTCGTTCCGACCGAGACCGATGCCTCAGTGATGCTGGTGAGCTCGCAGGTCAGCGTGGTACTGATGGCCGTCCACGGGAACCGCGGGATATTGCCCACCTGTCCACGCTGACCGAACTATTCGAACACGGCCGCTACACAGCGAGGGGCGTAACGGGCCAGCTGACGGCGATCCGGCGGGACCGGCCGCAGCACTCCGTGTACGAACTGCGGCACTCCGGCCGTCCGCCACCTGAGAGTGCGTCCGTCTCCTGCCATCGGACAACCGTCCGGGCCCGGTAGGCTGATTCCAGGTGGCGGAGGAGGACGTACGGCGTGCTGTGGAACGGGATCGACTTCACCGTGGACGGTCGACAACCCGTATCGG
>NZ_JBEOWS010000287.1:0-12684 GCF_040296125.1 Streptomyces sp. NPDC002265
ACCTCCTCGTGCACTACCCGCCCAAGGTCGCCGTCTCCAAGCTGGTCAACAGCCTCAAGGGCGTCTCCGCCCGCCGGATACGGCAGCAGTTCACCGGCCGGATCAACCGCGCCCTCATGCACGGGCACCTGTGGTCGCCCTCGCATTTCTCCGCATCGCGCGGGGGAGCACCGCTGACGATCGTGCGCCAGTACATCGAGCAGCAAAAACGTCCGCTGTAACGTGCACGTCAGAGCAGTCTTGAGATGCATTCATCCCCGGCGTGAACGCCGGGGCTTTCCGCAAGAGTCCCGGTAACCGGTCCGTGCCTGGCACCACCGCCCAAGGCGGCCGGGTGACCTTCGGAAATACCCGGGCCATACCGACGCAGGGCACGCTCAGCGCACCGGTCGCTCCCCCGCCGGCGAACTGACGACGAGGGCCGTACATGGCTGCCCCCACCTCGGCCCTCATCGTGACCGCCATGCAGGCGACACACCGCGACCGAACGCGGCCGTCCCGCAGCGCCCAGCCACCGCGGAAGGGCACCTGCCGTCCCATCGCCGCCCGCACACCCCGCCCCAGACACGCATGAACTCGGCACCAAAGAAGGAGACACGTTGACATCCCTCATCCGCACGCTCAGCCCAGGGCTGCTCGGCCGACTACTCGTGGCTGTTGCCGCCCTCGTCGTCCTGCCCTGGCAGGCCGCGGCGCCGGCCGCCGCGGCGGCCCCACCCATCGCCTTCCAACTGCCCTTCACCTGCGGCCAGCAGTGGCGACTCGACACCTGGGCACACGCACCCGCGCTCGACATGGTCCGCGACCCCGACCAGGTCGGCACCGAAGGAGCACCGGTGCTGGCTCCGGCCTCCGGCACGGTCCGGCAGTCCTTCTACCACTCCAACGCCGGCAACATGATCCAGATCAACCACGGGCAGCGCTACTTCACCACATACCTGCACCTGCAGAGTCGCGATGTCAGCGTCGGCCAGACGGTGCAGCGCGGCCAGCTGATCGGCCGGGTCGGCAGGACGGGGCCTACCTCGAACAACCACCCGCACCTGCACTTCGAGCTCGCCTACGACGCCGACAACAACGGATCCGCCACCTGGGGCAACTCCACCTCCGAACGGATCCGCCCCTGGTTCAACGGCGTCGAGTACGGCCAGACCAACGGCCAGACCTGGCGGAACGTCACCAGCAACAACTGCGGCGGCACGCCAGCGCCCACCTGCAACGGCGTCAACCTCGACTTCACTGCTTACCCCCTCATCCAGCAGGGATCCACCGGCAGTCTGGTCAAGGCGGCGCAATGCCGGCTGATCGCCGCCGGACACAATCCGGGAGAACCGGACGGCGACTTCGGGCCCAACACCCAAACGGCGACGAAGGCCTTCCAGTCCTCCCGGGGCCTCACGGCTGACGGTGACATCGGCCCCAGGACCTGGACGGCCCTGCTGTCGTACGGCTCGACACCGGCGCTGCAGAACGGGTCGACCGGCGCGGACGTCAGCCGACTGCAGCGAGCACTGACCGCGGCACTCGGCCGCACCGTGGGCATCGACGGCGACTTCGGCTCCAACACCGAACAAGCCGTGCGCGACTACCAGACCACCCGCAGCCTCGGCGCCGACGGCGACGTCGGCCCGCAGACCTGGGCAGCCTTGCAGGCCGGACGATAACCACCCTCGTGGGCGGGGAAGCACGGCAACTGCGCCCACGACCGGCGTCGGATCGGCCGCGAGGCCGGGCGGTAGCGTTCATGTTCCGCGGGCAGGAGGCCGTGTGCGACGAGTCCGCCGTCGCGTGCCCGCGGCCGATGTACGAGGCTTTCCCCTGTGAACACCACTGAAGTCACCCCCAGCTCCCCCTCCCCCGTCTCGCTCGGGACCTGGCCGACGCCTGTCGAGCCACTGCCCCGGCTCGCCGCCGCGCTGGGACTCGGGGAGCATGACCTCCTCATCAAGCGTGACGACCTGACCGGCCTGGGCGGTGGCGGCAACAAGGTGCGCAAGCTGGAGTGGACCGTCGGCGCCGCACTCGCCGCCGGCGCGGACACGCTCGTGACGACAGGGGCCCCGCAGAGCAATCACGCCCGGCTGACCGCTGCCGCTGCCGCCCGGCTCGGCCTCCGCGCCGTCCTCGTCTTCCCGGGGACCGACGGCGCAGCACAGTCGGGCAACCTGGTCCTCGACGGACTGCTGGGCGCCCGCGTCGTATGGTCCGGCGCCACCGACCGGAAGACCCTGGACGCGGCGGCGGCCGACGTCTGCGCCCGCCTGGAGGAACAGGGCGCCCGCCCGGCCCTCATCCCCTTCGGCGGTTCGAGCCCGGTCGGGGCGCTGGGATACGTCCGGTGCGGCGAGGAACTGGGCCAACAGGTACCCGACCTCGACACCGTGGTCGTGGCGCTGGGGTCGGGCGCGACCATGGCCGGGCTGGTCGCCTCACTCGGCCCGGACCGCGTCCTCGGCGTCGACACCGGTGCCCTCGACGACCCCACGCCGGTCGTCGCCGCGCTCGTCGCAGACCTTCTGCCCGAGCCCGTACGATCCGAGCGGCTGCGCATCCGCGTCGACCAGATCGGCGCCGGCTACGGAGCCCTGACGGAGCAGGTCGAATCCGCGCTCACCGTCACGGCACGCACGGAGGGAATCATCCTCGACCCCGTCTACAGCGGCCGGGCCATGGCGGGGCTGATGGCCGCCGTGCGAGACGGCGACATCCGACCAGGCCGCACGACCGTGTTCGTGCACACAGGTGGGCTGCCGGGGCTCTTCGGGCACCCGGCTGCCGTCGCCTACGGGGAGAACAGTGTGATCAACGGCCTGTGAGGCGGGATCGTGAGCGGCGGACCCCGATGCCCAAGGGTGTCCGTCGCCCCTGATGCACGCCCTGTCCGACCTCGTCCACGACGCAGAGCTGCTGATGGGAATTCCCCCAGTCCATGCCGGCGAACACCCCGGCTGTATCTGCGGTGCTGGTGGGTAACGAATGGTCCATGGGCATGGTTTTCGGTGCCCGGGCAGGAGTCCAGGCGCCCCGGAGCGGGCCCGCTGCGGCTGTCGCGTCACATGTCTGCGTGCCGGCCGGTGTTGACGCAGGCGTTGCCGAGGGACGGGTTCAGCAAGCCGATCACATCGACGGTGTTGCCGCAGGCATGGACCGGGATGTTGATCGAAACCTGGACCACGTTGCCCGACAGCACCCCCGGCGAGCCGACCGCAGCCGCCTGCGCGCCGCTGTGGGCCGACGCAGCCGCCGCGCCGGCGAGCAGCACCGCGCCCGCAGCAGCCACCAGACCCGCACTGCGCATCACCCGAGAGCGCAGATATGTCATGTTCACATACCGTCCCCCTCGTTGCGGCAGCAGCCGCAAGCGCCGGCCGGACGCGTGCCGCGTCCAGGCACCGGTGATCCGCTGCCACCATGTGCGTAAACCGCTCAGGACGACCTGGATCACCCGATCGTGCTACAGCGCGGCACCCGCGAAGTCTTCGGGCCTGCCCAGCTCATCGCCGACAGGCCGTCACATCCCGCCATCCCGCTCGAGCGACCGCTGGAACGCGCCCGGCCAAGGGCGACCGGTCTCGGAAAACAGCCATGAGCGCCCAGCAGTTGATCTCGAACGATTCCGGGGACCGATGGACCCGTGGTCGGTGCTGAGACTGAGCAGAACCGCCGCCGGTCCCTGACGCACCTAGGATGGCGAGGGTGACGGCAAGAACCAGTGACATCGACAAGGCGGCCGGCGTGCTGCGCGCCGGGGGCCTGGTGGCCCTCCCGACCGAGACCGTCTACGGACTGGGCGCCGACGCGGAGGACCCCGCCGCCGTCTCGCGCATCTTCCAGGTCAAGGGACGCCCGCCCTCTCACCCGCTGATCGTCCACATCGGCGGCGCGGAGCACCTGGACGACTGGGTCCAGGAGGTACCTGCGACGGCCCGCCTGCTGGCCGAACGCTTCTGGCCGGGGCCACTGACGCTGGTCCTGCGGCGCGGTCGCCGGGTGCCCCTGGAGGCGACCGGCGGCCTGGAGACAGTGGCCGTGCGCGTGCCCGACCACCCCGTGGCACTCGCGCTGCTGTCGGCCTTCGGTGGCGGTGTCACGGCCCCGTCCGCCAACCGCTTCGGCTCGGTGAGCCCCACGACCGCGGACGACGTCCGTGCCGAGCTCGGCGACGCCGTCGACTTCGTGCTGGACGGCGGCCCCTGCAAGGTCGGTGTCGAGTCGACCATCGTCGACGTCACGGGCGAGACCCCGACCATCCTGCGGCCCGGCGGGGTGACACGCGAGGACCTCGAAGCGGTGCTGGGGTGCCCGCTCGCAGTCCCTTCAACCAGCCACGTGCGGGTGCCGGGCCAGCATCCGTCGCACTACGCGCCGCGGGCACGGGTCGTCCTGGTCGAGCAGGAGAAGGTCGTCGCCGAAGCGGAACTGGCGCAGGAACTGGGGCACCGGGTCGGCGTCTTTCTTCCTGCCGCCTTCGCCGACGCCGAGGTGAAAGCACACGCGGTGGTGCAGGTCCCCGGTTCGATGGCCGCCTACGCGCGCGGGCTGTACGGGTTCCTGCGCGAGCTCGACCAGCACGGGTGCGACCTCATCGTCGCGTCACTACCGACGCAGGAGGGGCTGGGACTGGCGATCGCCAACCGGCTCCGCCGCGCCGCGGGGCCCCGAACCAACGTATGACCGGCGCCGACACGCTCCCTTAGCTGCCCCCGGGTGCGGAGACCTGGCGGATTCGGCTGAGCCTTCGCCGGTCGGGCAGGCCGGACACAGCTCCTGCCGCCCGTCGTCGGTGACGAGACCGTTCCCCATCCCCGCCGCACCTCGCAGCCCGCGCCCCGCGCCAGGTCGGCACGGGGCGGGCGGTGCTGGGCGTGCGGTCGGATCCGCAGCCCTCGGTGGTGCCCTTCGGGGGTGATGGAGCGGTGAACCCGGTGGATTCCCCGTCCACGAATGGGGGTCTTCCTCCGACCGGGGCACATCACGTGGGGGCAGCCATGGCCGGGATGGTCAGGACGCGGCAGGGACCGCCGCATCAAGGCCGTGAGAGGCGACGAGTTGTGCACTGCCGTCGGCCAGCCGGTAGGACAGTCCCACCACACCGAGGCGGCCGGCGGCCACCCCCTCAGCCAGGACGCGCGAACGTTCGAGCAGCAGATCCACGGTGTGCTCGATGTGCTCGGCCAAAATCTCCTCGTCCGTCTCGCGTCCGGCGGCGCGGGCTGCCAGCACGCTCGGCGTCACCCGCTCGACGACATCACGGACGAAGCCGCCGGGCACCTTGCCACCGTCGGCCGCGGCACGGGCGGCTGCGATGGCCCCGCACGAGTCGTGGCCGAGCACGACGACGAGCGGGGCGTCGAGCACGCTCACGCCGTACTCGACGGAACCGAGGACTTCTGCACCAGCGACATGCCCAGCGGTGCGCACCACGAACAGATCGCCAAGGCCGCGGTCGAAGATGATCTCGGCGGCCAGCCGGGAGTCGGAACACCCGAACAACACGGCGAAGGGTTGCTGGGACGGTGCGATCTCGGTGCGGCGTATGGCGTCCTGGTTCGGGTGCTCGGGGGCGCCTGAGACGAAGCGCTGGTTACCGGCCATGAGCAGCTCGAAAGCGTCGCGGGGCGTCGGGTTCTGGATCTCGGTCATGGCGGCAGCCTACGAAAGGGCACCGGCCGTCGCACGGCCTGGTCCCGCCAGAGGCCGTCGGACCAGGCCACGCCGTCGGCCCTGTCACCACCCCCAGGCGCCGGGCAAGGACGGTCTCAGAGCGGAACCTCAGCGCGACTCGCTGGCGAGGGCACGAGCGTGAGGGGTGGTAGACGACACGAACGACTCTGCGGTCGATACTTTCGCGCACACGGATGATGTGGCCCGAGCCCTCCAGCCGGTCGAGCCACGCTGTCGCGGCCCCGGCCGCCAGAAAGCGCCAGTACTCCCAGCCTGCGCTTGCGTCCCCGTCTCGCCGCCTCGCGCTTTCATGAACCCACACACCTGAGCGTTACCAGCATGTCCCGAAGTGCTTTTGGCCTGGTGCGATAGGGCATTACTGGGTTCTGATGGTCAGTGAGGGGACTTCACTCCTGGGGTGAAGAACAAGTAGCGGGTGATCGTCGGTCGAGCCGGCCCCGGGAGGTTCCGGGTCTCTCCGGTGGCCCCGAACGGTGTTGCAGGCGTCCCGCGACAAAACTCCTTGCCGATCTGCAGATGGGGACCTATCGTCGGTCGGCCCGCACCGCCCCCGCCCCCGCCTCGAAGGACGTTGATGTCTGTCCGCCCCGCCGTCGCCGGCGACGCCGACTTCCTCTGGCGCATCCTGCTCGAGGCATACAACTGGAACGGCGAGCAGCGGTTCACTGCCGAGCGGCTCGCCGCTGAGCCGCACGCCGCGCGCTACCTCGAAGGCTGGCCCCGCAGGGACGACTTCGGGGTCATCGCGGAGACCGACGCCGGCGAACCGATCGGTGCGGCCTGGGCGCGGCAACTCCCCGAGAGCGAGCCCGGATACGGCTTCGTCGCTCCGGACGTTCCCGAGCTCACTCTCGGTCTGTTGCCCGAACACCGCGGCCGCGGGCACGGCCGGGCCCTGATGGAGGCGCTGATCGAGACCGCCGCCGAGGGACCGGCCCCGGTCGCTCGGCTCAGCCTGAGCGTCGAGGACGGCAACCCCGCTGTGCTCCTCTACACCGCCCTCGGCTTCACCCGAGTCGGGCGCAGCGGCAACTCGGACACGATGGTTCTGGACGTCCAGACCTGTCCCACGCCGCTGAACAATCGTTGATTCCCGCGCCCTAACCAGACCCAAGCGCGGCCACCGGTCCACATTTCAGCCGCCGCCGACAATGTGGAACGACCCTCCGCGCACGACCGGCGCCCTCCGGGTTGCGGCTGGACTTTCAGAGGTCGACCATTCGCGCAATGAAGAACGCGGCAAACAACAGCACCCCCAGAACGATCAAACCCAACCATAGATACGGATGCTCCCAGATGCCGCCATCCGGGCGTTCTTGGTGCGCTTCAGCTGTTGATCCCTCAACGGGCGGGGTCTCCGTGGGCCGATGAAGTGGTTCAGTCATGGCACATACCGCTTTCATCTGGTGAGGCACAGCCAGGTTGAAGCGGCAATCGTTCCCGCTTCGATCCTCGGACAGCCGATCGCCCTGACAGCCAACCCGCCCGAGCCCCTCGGCCGGGTCCCTGGGTCGGCATCTGGGTATCCGCGCCCATGGGTGGAACCGGTGAAGGAGCAATCTCCTCACTCTCGGACTGTGCGCGCGTCGAGCGCGCCACTCGCCTTAACTTCGCCAGCACGCCCCCCGCAGGATGCACGTGCGGCAAACCCGCACTCGGCGTTGAGAACAACGTCGCGAACGGTGACCACGCATGATCCTGCTGCAGGCACCCGGTGGCGAGCCTGAGCGCAGTCCGACAGGCCCGGCTCACCCCCGCCCACCTCCGCGACGGTCAGCCCTGTGCCCAGCTCGCGGCCGGTTTCGGAATCGGCGCCGCCACTGTGTACCGGTACGTCACCGAAGCCGTCGAGCTCTTGGCCGCCCTGGCCCCGCACTCGCCGAAGCCGCAGGGGGCCCGTCAATGAAGGCGTACGTGACCCTGGTCGGGACGCCTCTACCGATCGACGGGACCGCCACCGACCGTCCCTTCTGCTCAGGCAAGCACAGGAAACACGGCATGAACTGCAAGGTCACAGCCGATCCGAAGGGGTGTCTCCTGCGGGCTACACCGGCCCTGGCCGGTGCCGTCCAAGACGTTCGGGCCACGCGGGGGCACGGCATCATCGACGCTCTCGCCAAGGCTGACATCGCCTGCTGGGTGGACAAGGGCCAACCGGGCCCAGGAGGCACAGTCCGCCCCCTACCGCGGCCGATGGGACAGCCTTTCCACCGGTCAGCAGGCCTTCAACCGATCTCTCGCGAAGGTCCGGGCACCGGTCGAACAGGCCATCGCCACCCTCAAGTCCTGGCGGCTTGTGCGCAGGTCCCGCTGCTCCGCCACCCACATCGCGAGCCTCGTCCAAGCCGTCCTCACCCTCCATCCGACCAGCTCAGACTGAAGTTGGAATAGGCCCACGGAGTCTGCGCATTCGGCCACCCGCCCGGCAGGGATCGGTCTCGAGGCGCTGCGGCGGTACGCACACCTGAGGGACCAGCGATCACCACCCGGTGGCGACGGACATCCATCATCTGCCGCCGGATGCTCCAAGCTCGACCCAGTCGGCAGCGTGGTATCAGCTGACGCGATCGCCGGCCAGTCTCGCCACACGCAGCAGCGGCCGGCTCACCGCGTTACTGACGGCACGGCTGAAGCAGATGCCGTAGCGCTGCTCCTGCGTCAGCGAGGGACTCGTCGCCAGAATCGGATTCAACCTCCAACTGCTCAAGCTCGGTTGTTGGAGATCTCTGGTCCGGAATTTTCGCCGACCGAAGAGTCTTTTCTCTGCCACATCCGTACTGCTGTGTGGCCGAGCCGCCTTTGAGTGGGACCCACGACCAGCAGGAGACACAGTGCGCGTTTCGCCACATTCGATGCTAGCGATCTTCGTGGGCGGCATCCTCAGCCTGACCCTCGCAGGGCTCGTCTACCCGAGCATGTTCGGATTGAATACGGCCGCCAGCTCAACGGACCGGGTCATCGCCCAGACCCAGTGGGGCCCGCTGACCGAGAGTGATCGTGATTTCGTGGTCAAGGTGCGGGCGGCCGGGCTGTGGGAATACCCGGTCGGTCAGATCGGTCTCCAGCAAGGCACTTCGAAGGCGGTCATCACCGCAAGCCAGCACCTCATCGACGGGCACGCCGCCCTCGACACCACCTGCCGCAAGATCGCGCCGATGCTGAACATCACGCTGCCCAACATCGCGAGCCCTCAGCAGGAAGGCTTCGTGAGCACACTCAAGGCGGACAGCGGCGCCGAATTCGACACCGACTTCGCAAACATCCTGCGAATGACACACGGTTCCATCTTCAACACCGTGGCAAAGATCCGCTCCACCACCAAGAACACGCTCGTGCGCGCCCTGGCCGACCAAGCCAACGACACCGTCCTGGACCACATCACGGTGATGGAGAAGACCGGTCTGGTCGACTTCGACCAGACCCTCTTCCAGCAGACCACCCCGCCTAAACTGCCCGCGACCGATGTGACCCCGCCACCGCCGGTCTTTGGCCAGCCGCCAGTGGTGCTCACCCCGCCGCCGACCGCCACCGCCACACCGGTGAACATCGACGCCATCGCCGGCCGCCGCACGGGCACCGGGGGAAGCGGGGCAATCCCCGGCTCCAGCCCGACCGTGGGCTAATAAAAGACGGCGCAGGCAGATGAACGTGCAGGCGATGACCGTGAATGCCAGAAAGTGCTCGGCTTTCCCTTCGTAGCGTCGGTGCACACGGCGGCAGCCGGCGGGCCAGGACATGGTGCGTTCGATGGTCCAGCGGTGCCGGCCGAGCCGCTGCGAGGACTCGATGCCCTTACGGGCGATGCGGTGGGTGACGCCGCGCTTGCGTAACCATTGCCGCAGGCGGGTCGTAGCCCTTGTCGGCGTGCAGCTTGCCCGGTCTGCGTCGTCGGGGTCCCTGGCCTGGCGGGAGCCCGGGCGTCCGCGGAGGGAGGCCCGGGCTCGACGGTCCGGACTCACAGAGGCCCGGGGTGCCGTCTTGCGCAGCGCCCCGGGCGTGTGTCGAATGTCAGTGGCCGGCGCGCTGACCGCCGTCGACGTAGAGGATCTCGCCGGCGACGAAGGACGCGTTCTCCAGGTATAGGACCGCGTCCACGGCGTCCTGGACCTCACCCATGCGGCCTTCCGTTCCGGGAGAGGCGCCGGTCCGGCCGGTTCGTCGAGGCACCGACGGACGGCGGCACCGATGGCCGGAGACTTCGCCCGCCGTGCGGCGGGCAGCCGGCGGCAATCCCGGCAGTCGCGCCCAGGGCCGCTTGCAGACCGCCGTCCAGGGGTGCGCCTGACGGAGATCGTCCGGTCCCACCCCTCCCGGCGGCGCCGAGTGCCGTGTGCCGTGTCTCACGGCCGGCTGGATTGACGCTCACCGGGACGGCACATAGTTTCGACATAGACGACCGGTCGGCTACTGGCCGCCGCACCCCCATCCGAACGGAACAGATCCATGGACACCACCCCCGTCAAGCTCGCCGTCATCTACTACTCGTCCACCGGCACGATCACCGAGATCGCCAAAGAGCTCCATGACGAGGGCCTCAAGGCGGGTGCCGAGGTCCGCCTGCTGAAGGTCGCCGAGCTCGCCCCCCAGACCGCCATCGACTCCAACCCGGCCTGGGCCGCCCACCACGCGGCCACCGCAGACGTACCCCAGGCCACCGCCGAGGACGTGGAGTGGGCCGACGCCGTGATCTTCGGTACGCCCACCCGCTTCGGCAACGTCTCCGCCCAGCTCAAGCAGTTCATCGACACGCTGGGCGGCCTGTGGGCCCAGGGCAAGCTCGCCGACAAGATCTACAGCGGATTCGTCTCCAGTGCCACGGCTCACGCCGGGCAGGAGGCAACCCTGCTTTCCCTCTACACATCGATCCATCACTTCGGCGGCATCACCGTGACCCCCGGCTTCACGGACCCGCACAAGTTCGTGGACGGCAACCCCTACGGCACCTCCCACGTCGACGGCCAGGGCGCGAATCCCGTGGACGAGGTCACCCGTACCGCTGCCCGGATCCAGGCCGAGCGCGTGGTCAGGCTCGCCGGCGCGTTCAAGGCAGCCGCCTGAGGTCCGGGCCCGCGGTGCCGGCGGGTCACCGCGAATGGGCCGTTCCCCAGCGTCGGCGGGGTGAGGACATCCCGCCGTCCGGTCACATCCCGCCTTCTGGGAGCGCGCGGGCCGTACACGGCCCGCAGGCATCGAAGACCTGCCGATGGGTGACAGCCCTGCTGCCACCCGTCGGGACCGATCCGTGGAAGAAGAGGTCATGAATGAATATCTGGTGGAGCTGACCACCACTGTGCCTGACGGAACCGAGTCGGCGGAGGTCGACCGGCGACGCGCCGCCGAATCCGTACGGGCCAAGGAGCTGGCAACCCAGAAACGCCTGCTCCGGCTTTGGCGCCCGGTGGGCGAGCTTCGCAGCATCGGGGTGTGGCGTGCCGAGGACGAGAGGGATCTGCGGGAGAAGGTTCTGGGGAGTCTGCCCCTGTGGCCCTGGATGACCGCAGTGATCACCCCCCTGGAATCACACCCCAACGACCCGAGCCCGACGCACTGAATCGGGCGATGCACGGCACCGACAGGGCGGCCGATCCGCCGCCGAGCACGGTGCCCGGTACGTGCAGGCGAATCGAGGAGCCACTCATGGAGAACACGCAAGCGCAGCGATCGGTCCTGCGCGGTGTCATGGACCGATGGAAAGACGCGGTCGACGCGCACCGGCCCGAAGAAGTGGCCGCATGCTTCACCGAGGACGCGATCTTCCAGGGACTGCGCCCCTACAGTGTCGGACGTGCAGGGGTCGCCCAGTACTACGCCTCCCAGCCGCTCGGCCTGGTGGCGGAGTACGAGGTGCTGGAGACCCGCGCACTTGCCGAGGACGTCCTGCTGGGATACCTCAGCATCGACTTCTCCTTCACCGACCGGCCGACGATTCCCGTCACCCTCGGCGTCGCCCTCAGACGTCTCGCGGGTGAGTGGTACATCGGCCACTATCAAGTCGCTCGGCGCGACTGACACACGGGGGAATATCCGCACACGGTGAGCTGGTGCACCTCTGCCGACGCACCGGCTCATCGTGCAATCGGCACCTCCGTTCGGCGGGCGACGCCTTGAGGGACACATAGTGCTGACGGGCACGACGGCATCGACGAGCTCGCCACTCTGCACGGCGGGCGTCCGACCGCCCGGCACCGCGGACCTCTCGCATCCCAGCGAACGCAGCCGCAGCGAAGGTGGTTGCCGGATTACGGCACAGAGCGACGGACACGGCCTCTGGTATTGGCACCTTGGGGGCGCAGGGACGGTGACCCACAGGGGAGGCGACCTTCTGCCTGGAAACAGTCTTCGCGCCGATCCGGACCGGCAACCACGCGAGCGCGCGCCCCCTGGGACAGGCTGTGACCGGTGCCGGTCGGCACACCGGGCGTATTCGCCCATGAACCGGTCGCGGAGCGATATCTGCGAGATCCTGTCGCCGGGCGTGGCGCACGGATCGCGCGCGAAGTCGACCGTCACCGTCGTATCGCATTTCGCCGTCGCCGTCGGCAGCGGCTCCGCCCGCACCTCCGCGCCCGCCGGGAAGGAAACAACGGTGTGCCACCGCCCACGCGCGGGTACCTCACCGACGCCCCACGGTGGCTGCCGAGTACGGCGATTCGCCCGCTCCCGGGCCGATGGGAGCGTGACCCTCACAGACCAAAGGCCGGAATGGCCCCCGTCAGGTGCGGACCGGGACCTGGAGATCGGGAACGCCCAGCAGGGCGAGGCTGCTCGGCCAGAGCCTGTTCAGCCGGGAGGGGTTGTTGTACAGCTTCGCGAAGAGCACCTGGCCCTCGAGCTGGGCCACGATCGACTGGGCGGCGTCGTGGGTGTCGGCCACGGCCACGTCCCCACGCTCCCGAGCCGCAATGATCACCGCCTCGACCATCTCCACCTGAACCTCGAATATCTCCTGCAGGCGCCCGCGCACGGCATCGGCCTGGTTGCTCATCTCCAGGGAGAGAT
>NZ_JBEOWS010000288.1:0-12637 GCF_040296125.1 Streptomyces sp. NPDC002265
GAGGGCCGGTCAGGGGTGTGCGGGGGCGGCGAGTTCGGGCTCGCCGGGAAGGTCGGCAGAGACGGCCGGTACGGCGGGCCGCGGTACGGCTGGTGCGGGCCGACGGGCGGGGGTTCGGGGCCGTGCTGGCGCTGAACGCGGCGGCCGCCGCGGTCGGGCTGGCCGGGCCCTGGCTGCTGGGGCGGATCATCGACACGGTGCGGGCCGGGGGCGGGGTCGCGGCCGTGGACCGGCTCGCGGCAGGCATCGTGCTGTGCGCGCTCGGGCAGCTGGTGCTGGCGCGCTGGGCCCGGTACGCGGGACACCGGTTCGGCGAGCGGACGCTGGCGCGGGTGCGCGAGGAGTTCGTCGACCGGGCGCTGGCGCTGCCCGCGTCCGTGGTGGAGCGGGCCGGCACCGGCGATCTGACGGCGCGCGGCACGGCGGACGTGACGACCGTCGGCACCACCCTGCGCGACGCCGGGCCCGAGCTGCTGATCAGCTCCGTGCAGGCGCTGTTCCTGCTGGGCGCGGTCTTCGCGCTCGACCCGGTGCTCGGCATGGTCGGACTGGGCTGCCTGGCCCCGATCGGGGTGGCGCTGCGCTGGTATCTGCGCCGGGCGCGGGAGGGCTATCTGGCGGAGGGCGCGGCCGGTTCGCAGGTCGCCGAGATCCTCGGGGCGACCGCCTCCGGGGCGCGTACCGTCGAGGCGTTCCACCTCGGCGGGCGGCGGATCGCGGCGAGCCGCGAGGCGCTGGAGGTCTCCCGGCGCAGACGGCTGTACACGCTGTTCCTGCGGACGGTGTTCTTCCCGGCGGTGGAGACGTCGTACGTACTGCCGGTGGCCGGGGTGCTGCTGGCCGGCGGGGTGCTGCACGGCCACGGAGGGGTGAGCCTGGGCGCGGTGGTGGCGGGCGCGCTGTATCTGAAGCAGCTCGGCACGCCGCTGGACGAGGTCCTCATGCGGGTGGAGCAGCTCCAGAGCAGCGGGGCGTCGTTCGCGCGGGTGGAGGGGCTGGCGCGGGCCGCGCGCCCGGACGCCGCCGAGCGGTACGCGCTGCCCTCGGACGACCGCATCGACGTGACCGGCGTGCGGTACGCCTACGACCGCGGCGGCGAGGTACTGCGCGGCGTCGATCTGACCGTGCGGCCCGGGGAGCGGCTGGCGGTGGTCGGCCCGTCCGGTGCCGGCAAGACCACGCTGAGCCGGCTGCTGGCGGGCGTCGACGCGCCGAGCGCCGGTGCGGTGACGGTGGGCGGGGTGCCGGTCGCGGAGCTCGGGCCGGAGCGGCTGCGGCGCCAGGTCGTGCTCGTCACCCAGGAGCACCATGTCTTCCTCGGCACGGTCCGCGACAATCTGCGGATCGCCGAACCGTCCGCCGGGGACGCGCAGTTGTGGGCCGCGCTGGCGACGGTCGGCGCCGAGGCCTGGGTGCGCGCGCTGCCCGGCGGCCTGGACACCGAGCTCGGCGAGGGCGGCCTGGCCACCGACGGCTCCCAGGCGCAGCAACTCGCCCTGGCGCGGGTGGTGCTGGCCGATCCGCACACGCTCATCCTCGACGAGGCCACCGCGCTGCTGGACCCGACGACCGCCCGGCACACCGAGCGGGCCCTGGCCGCGGTGCTGCGCGGCCGTACGGTCATCGCCATCGCGCACCGGCTGCACACCGCGCACGACGCCGACCGGGTGGCCGTGATGGAGGACGGCCGCCTCACCGAACTCGGCACGCACGAGGAGCTGGTGGCGGCGGGCGGGGCGTACGCGGCGCTGTGGCGGACCTGGCACGGCGACCCGGCGGACGGTGCCGTTCCGGCCTGAGGTCCCGGCTGCCCAACCAATGGTCCGTATATCGAACACGAACTCCCGGACAACGGACCTTTTCCGGCCAACTTCCTGACACGCTCCTGACAGACAGTCAATCTCCTGCGACGCTGCACACAGCCCGCACACAGCAACCCCACAGGTTCGCGGCTGTCTCCGGGCTCCAGGTCCCAGGCACCTGGTTCCGCGTACCGCCCAGTTCTGCGTACCGCCTTGTTCCACGCACCGCCTTGTTCTGCCCGGACGGCCGACCAGCCGTCCGGTCTCCCCTGGCCGCGTGATCCGCGGCCGTGCAGAAGGAGTCCGTGTTGAGCAGCAGTTCCTCTCGCAGACGCACCTCCCACACCTCGTACCGCAAAACCGCCGCCGTCGCCCTCGTCGGCGTCTCGGCGCTGATCGCCGCCGCCGTGCAGTCCGGCGCCGCGGCCGCCGCCCCCGACCGGGCGCCGTCGGCGTCCGGCGCGGTCCGGCCGGGTGCTGAAACGGTTCGCCTCTCGCCCGCCCAGCGCGCCGCGCTGATCCGCGAGGCCGACGCCGCCAAGGCGGACACCGCCAGGCAGCTGGGTCTGGGCGCCAAGGAGAAGCTCGTCGTCCGGGACGTCCTCAAGGACGCCGACGGCACGCTCCACACCCGCTACGAGCGGACCTACGACGGCCTTCCGGTGCTCGGCGGCGACCTGGTCGTCGACACCACCGCGTCCGGTGCCACCGCGTCCGTCACCAAGGCAACCCGGGCCGCCGTCGAGGTCGCCTCGCTCACCGCCGCCGTCCCCGCCGCGCAGGCCCAACGGCAGGCCCTGTCCCTCGCGAAGGACGCGGGCGCCGCGCGGGCCACCGCCGACCGGGCGCCGCGCAAGGTCGTATGGGCCGCGAGCGGCACCCCGGTCCTCGCCTACGAGACGGTCGTCGGCGGTCTCCAGGAGGACGGCACCCCCAACCAGCTGCACGTCATCACCGACGCTGCCACCGGCAAGAAGCTCTTCGAGTACCAGGGCATCGAGACCGGCACCGGCAACACGATGTACAGCGGGACGGTCACGCTCGGCAGCGCGCAGTCGGGGTCGACGTACAACCTGACGGACACCGCCCGCGGCAACCACAAGACGTACAACCTCAACCACGGCACCTCCGGCACCGGCACCCTCTTCTCGGGCTCCGACGACACCTGGGGCAACGGCAGCGCCTCCAACCTGGAGACCGCCGCCGCCGACGCGCACTACGGGGCGGCGGTGACCTGGGACTACTACAAGAACGTGCACGGGCGTTCCGGCATCCGCGGGGACGGGGTGGGCGCGTACTCCCGGGTCCACTACGGCAACAACTACGTCAACGCGTTCTGGGACGACAGCTGCTTCTGCATGACCTACGGCGACGGCTCGGGCAACACCCACCCGCTCACCGCCATCGACGTGGCCGGCCACGAGATGAGCCACGGCGTCACCTCCAACACCGCGGGCCTGAACTACTCGGGCGAGTCCGGCGGCCTGAACGAGGCCACCTCCGACATCTTCGGCACGGCGGTCGAGTTCTACGCGGCGAACTCCTCCGACGTCGGCGACTACCTCATCGGCGAGAAGATCAACATCAACGGCGACGGCACCCCGCTGCGCTACATGGACAAGCCCAGCAAGGACGGCGCGTCCAAGGACAGCTGGTACTCCGGCATCGGCTCGGTCGACGTGCACTACTCCTCGGGCCCCGCGAACCACTTCTTCTACCTGCTGAGCGAGGGCAGCGGCGCCAAGGTCATCAACGGCGTCAGCTACAACTCGCCCACCTCCGACGGGCTTCCGGTCACCGGCATCGGCCGCGACAAGGCGGAGAAGATCTGGTTCCGCGCGCTCACCACGAAGTTCACCTCGACCACCAACTACGCGGCGGCCCGCACCGGCACGCTGGCGGCGGCGGGCGACCTGTACGGTACGACGAGCGCCGAGTACAAGGCGGTGCAGGACGCCTGGGCGGCCGTCGCGGTCGGCTCGCGCTCGGGTGGCGGCGGCGGTGGCGGCACGTCCTTCGAGAACACCGCCGACGTATCGATTCCGGACAACGGAGCGGCCGTCACGTCGTCGATCACGGTCTCCGGACGGACCGGCAACGCCCCCTCGAACCTCCAGGTCTCGGTCGACATCGTGCACACCTGGCGCGGTGACCTGGTGATCGACCTGGTGGCCCCGGACGGGTCGGCGTACCGCCTGAAGAACTTCAGCTCCTCCGACTCGGCGGACAACGTGAACGCCACCTACACGGTGAACGCGTCCTCCGAGGTCGCCAACGGTACGTGGAAGCTGAAGGTCCAGGACCAGGCGGCCCAGGACACCGGCTACATCAACAGCTGGAAGCTCACCTTCCCGTAGGCCGCGGGCCGCACCCGGCACCCGCTGACAGGGCGCCGCCCCGGTGGTTCGACTCCCCGGGGCGGCGCCCGCTTTTTGCCATGTACATGCGCGGACCTGGTTGGTCCATTACCGAGGTCAAGTCCGTTTACATTCCCGCAACGTTCACCCGGTAGTCGACTTTCGGTCAACATCACCTTGAGGTCCTGACATGTACGCGCCCTTGATGCGAGGCTTCCCCCAACCGCCGTAGCACAGCAACTTCACATCACCCGGGCAGTACCCCACCCTGCCCGGACTCCCCCACCAAGGAGCTTGCGTGAGCCCCCTCTACGCGCGTCACAAGCGCACCACCCTGGCCATCGCCACTGCGGTCGCGGCCGGCGCCCTGCTCACCACCGGTCTCGCCGGCGGCACCGCCGTCGCCCAGTCCCCGGCGGACTCCACCAAGGCGGCACCGCTCGCTGCGGCCCCCCTCCAGCTGTCCTCGTCCGCCCGCAGCACGCTGATCCAGCAGCAGCAGGCCGACGCGCCCGAGACCGCCACCGCGATAGGCCTCGGCACCCAGGAGAAGCTGGTCGTCAAGGACGTCGTCAAGGACGTCGACGGCACGGTGCACACCCGCTACGAGCGCACCTACGCGGGCCTGCCGGTGCTCGGCGGCGACCTGATCGTCCACCAGTCGGCCTCCGGCGCGACCGAGGGCGTGACCAAGGGCCTCAAGACCAACTTCAAGGTCGCCTCCGTCAAGCCGCAGATCGCCGCCGCCACGGCGGAGAAGCAGGCGCTGACCGCTGCGCAGGCGGCCGGCTCGGCGAAGACCGCGGCGGACGCCGCGCCCCGCAAGGTGATCTGGGCGGGCTCCGGCACCCCGGTCCTCGCCTACGAGACGGTCGTCGGCGGCCTCCAGGACGACGGCACCCCCAACCAGCTGCACGTCATCACCGACGCGGCCACCGGCAAGAAGCTCTTCGAGTACCAGGGCATCGAGACCGCGTCGACCGGCACCGGCAAGACGCTGTACTCCGGCACCGTCAGCCTGACCACCAACCTGTCGGGCTCGACGTACCAGCTGTACGACACCACGCGCGGCGGCCACAAGACGTACAACCTGGCCCACGGCACCTCCGGCACCGGCACGCTGTTCACCGACGCGGACAACGTCTGGGGCACCGGCGCCGCCTCCAGCTCCTCCACCGACCAGACCGCGGCCGCCGACGCCGCCTACGGCGCCCAGGAGACCTGGGACTTCTACAAGAACACCTTCGGCCGCAACGGCATCAAGAACAACGGTGTCGGCGCCTACTCCCGGGTCCACTACAGCAGCGGCTACGTCAACGCCTTCTGGGACGACAGCTGCTTCTGCATGACCTACGGCGACGGCTCCAGCAACACCCACCCGCTGACCTCGCTGGACGTGGCCGGCCACGAGATGAGCCACGGCGTCACCTCCAACACCGCGGGCCTGAACTACTCGGGCGAGTCCGGCGGCCTGAACGAGGCCACCTCCGACATCTTCGGCACGGGTGTGGAGTTCTACGCGGCGAACTCCTCCGACGTCGGTGACTACCTCATCGGCGAGAAGATCAACATCAACGGCGACGGCACCCCGCTGCGCTACATGGACAAGCCCAGCAAGGACGGCGGCTCGGCGGACTACTGGTCCTCCTCGGTCGGCAGCAAGGACGTGCACTACTCGTCCGGTGTCGCGAACCACTTCTTCTACCTGCTGAGCGAGGGCAGCGGCGCCAAGACCATCAACGGCGTCTCCTACAACTCGCCCACCTACAACGGCTCGACGGTCACCGGCATCGGCCGGGCCGCGGCGCTCCAGATCTGGTACAAGGCGCTGACGACGTACATGACGTCGACGACGAAGTACTCGGGCGCCCGTACGGCGACCCTGTCGGCCGCGTCCGCGCTGTACGGCTCCAGCAGCACCCAGTACGCTGCGGTCGCGGCGGCCTGGACCGCGGTCAACGTCAGCTGACCGCACGGCAGTCGACAGGGCGGTACCCCGGGACTCCGACGTCCCGGGGTACCGCCCTACCCTTGCTTCCCATGTCCTTCACGTACGCGGACGTCGGCGCGACCCGCGAGCACGCCGGTTTCTGTCCCCCCGGCTTCCACCCCCTGCACATACGCACCCGGCTCGGCGAGGGCGAGGCACTCTTCCGCCGGGCCGCCGAAGCCGTCCTCACCTGGGAGATGCACCGCGCGCTCGGCGTCGGCGTCACCACGAAGGCCGACCGGGCCGAGCCCGGCGCGGACGTCACCATCACCCTGGCCGGCCTGATCAAGGCCCCCTGCCGGGTGGTCTGGACGGTCGAGGAGCACCGCCGGGCCGGCTGGGCCTACGGCACGCTGCCCGGTCACCCCGAGTGCGGCGAGGAGTCCTTCGTCGTCCACCGCACCGGCGACGGCACGGTCTGGTTCACCGTCTCCGCCTTCAGCCGCCCGGCCAAGTGGTACGCCCGGGCCGGCGGCGCGGCCACCCGGACCCTGCAGCACGCCTACGCGCGGCGCTGCGGGACGGTGCTGCGCCGCCTGTGCGCACCGCACGACGAGGCCTGAACCTCCCGCGCCCGCGCGGGCGGGCCCGCCGGTCCCGCCCCGGAAGGGACAAAGGGCCCTTCCGGGGAGATAGCGCGCCCTTCTAGTGTCGAGAGTGGCTCCACCGGTCCACTCCCCCACGTGACAAGGGACGCCCATGCCCGTCAAGACCTCACGCCGCGCCCTGGTGACCGGTGCCGCGGCCACCGCGCTCGCACTCACCGCCGGTGTCGGCATCGGGCTCGGCGCCGACGGCGGCTCCGCGGGGAGTGCCGCGCGGGCGGCGCCGCTCGCCGTCCCGGCGCACACCACCGGGGCCGACGGCACGGTGGTCACGTACGGGAGGGCGAGCGCCCCCGTCACCGTGAGCGTCTACGAGGACATGCGCTGCCCCTACTGCGCGAGCTTCGAGCGCGACCTGGGCCCGGCCCTCACCTCCCTCGCCGACTCCGGCAGGGTGAAGATCGAGTTCCATATGGCCACCTTCCTGGACGAGCGCCTCGACGGAAAGGGCTCCCGGACCGCGCTCGGGGCGCTCGGCGCGGCCCTGAACGAAAGCCCCGCCCTGTTCAAGCAGTTCCACACCGCGCTGTACGCCGCCCAGCCGCGGGAGGAGACCACGGACACCTTCGGCAGCAGCGCCGAACTGCTGAAGATCGCCGGCAAGGTGCCCGGTCTGCGCACGCACGCCTTCAACAAGGCCGTCAAGGAAGGCACCTACCTCGCCTGGGCCGGCAAGGTCGGCGAGGCCTTCTACGACAGCGACGTCACCGGCACCCCGGCGGTGAAGGCCGACGGCCGGGACATCACGGTGCTCGACGGCGACGGCAGGCCCGTCGACGCCCGGAAGTTCACCGGGGAGATCGAGGCCGCCGCCGCACGGCGGTGACGCCCGGCCTCCCCGGTGTCCGGCGCCGGCCTACCGCATCAGCACCCCCGCACCCGCGCCCGGTTCCTCCGAGGGCACCGCCACCACGCCGAGCTCCGCGCCGGAGGCGAGCAGCCGGTGGGCCGGCAGGATGCGGACCGTGTAGCCGTAGGGCCCGGTGCGGTCCAGGGACAGCGGACCCTCGTAGACCCAGCGCCCCTCCAGGTCGGGGCCGCCCGTCGGCTTCAGCGGGACCGTCGCCGCGTCGGTGATGCGGTCCTCGGAGTCCACCCGGCCGGAGACAGCCTGCACCTCGACGTCGTCGATGCCGAGGCCGCCGAGGCCGACCCGGACCCGCAGGACCAGGGTGGTGCCGAGTTCGGCGCTGGCCGTGGCGGTGGCCGTCTCCACATGGTCGACGCTCACCCCGTGCCAGGCGGCGCGCACCCGGGTCTTCCAGGCGGCGAGCTCACCGGCGGCGGCCGGGGTCATCGCGCGGTGCGCGTGCGCGGCCGGGGTGTAGAGGCGCTCGACGTACTCGCGGACCATGCGCCCGGCCAGCACCTTCGGGCCGAGCAGGGCGAGGGTCTCGCGGACCATCTCGATCCAGCGGTCGGGCAGACCGTGCTGGCCCCGCTCGTAGAACCGCGGTGCCACCCGCTGTTCCAGGAGCTCGTAGAGCGCGGCCGCCTCGATGTCGTCGCGGTGGTCGGGGTCCATGCCGGAGCCGTCCGCCGTGGGGATCGCCCAGCCGAAGTCCGGCTGGAACCATTCGTCCCACCAGCCGTCCAGCACGGAGAGATTGAGACAGCCGTTGAGGGCCGCCTTCATCCCGGAGGTGCCGCAGGCCTCCAGCGGGCGCAGCGGGTTGTTGAGCCAGATGTCGCAGCCCGGGTAGAGCTTCTGCGCCATCGCCATGCCGTAGTCGGGGAGGAAGACGATGCGGTGGCGCACCCGCGGGTCGTCGGCGAAGCGCACCAGTTCCTGCACCAGCCGCTTGCCGCCGTCGTCCGCCGGGTGCGCCTTGCCCGCGACCACGATCTGGATCGGGTGCTCGGGGTGCAGCAGCAGGTCCATCAGCCGGTCGCGGTCGCGCAGCATCAGCGTCAGCCGCTTGTACGAGGGAACCCGGCGGGCGAAGCCGATGGTCAGCACGTCCGGGTCGAGGACCCCGTCGATCCAGCCCAGTTCGGCCGCACCGGCGCCGCGCTGGCGCCAGGAGGCGTGCAGCCGTCGCCGCACCTCCACCACCAGCTGTTCGCGCAGGTCCCGGCGCAGGTCCCAGACCTCCTGGTCGGAGATGCCGCGCACCGCGTCCCAGCGGTCCGAGCCGCCGATCGTCAGCGCGTCCTCGGCGCGCTGGGCGCCGATCTCGCGGGCGCCGAGCCGCAGCACCTCCGGGGCCACCCAGGTCGGGGCGTGCACGCCGTTGGTGACGGAGGTGATCGGCACCTCCTCGGCGTCGAATCCCGGCCACAGTCCGGCGAACATCTCCCGGCTGACCTGGCCGTGCAGCAGCGACACGCCGTTGGCGCGCTGGGCCAGGCGCAGCCCCATCACGGCCATGTTGAACAGGTTGGGCTCGCCGCCGGGGTAGCTCTCCATGCCGAGCCGCAGGACGCGTTCGACGTCGATGTGCGGGAGTTCGGCCTCGGGGCCGAAGTGGCGGGCGACCAGCTCGCGGTCGAAGCGGTCGATGCCGGCCGGGACGGGCGTGTGGGTGGTGAAGACGGTGCCCGCGCGGACCGCCTCCAGGGCCGCGTCGAACTCCAGCCCCCGCTCGCCCAGCTCCGCGATGCGCTCCAGACCGAGGAAGCCCGCGTGGCCCTCGTTGGTGTGGAACACCTCCGGCTCGGGGTGGCCGGTCAGCCGGCAGTACGTGCGTACCGCCCGGACACCTCCTATACCCAGCAGCATCTCCTGGAGCAGCCGGTGCTCGCTGCCGCCGCCGTAGAGCCGGTCGGTCACGCCGCGTTCGCCGAGGTCGTTCTCCTCGACGTCCGAGTCGAGCATCAGCAGCGGCACCCGGCCGACCTGTGCCAGCCAGATCCGGGCGCGCAGCGAGCGGCCGCCGGGCAGCGCGAGGGAGACCTGCGCCGGGGTGCCGTCGGCCTCCTTCAGCTGGACGACCGGCAGCTCGTTGGGGTCGAGGACGGGGTAGTGCTCCTGCTGCCAGCCGTCCCGGGAGAGGCTCTGGCGGAAGTAGCCGTGCCGGTAGAGCAGCCCGACCCCGATGAGCGGCACCCCGAGGTCGCTGGCCGCCTTGAGATGGTCGCCGGCCAGGATGCCGAGGCCGCCGGAGTACTGGGGCAGGGCGGCCGTGATGCCGAACTCGGGGGAGAAGTAGGCGACGGCGGCCGGTAGTTCGGCGGACTGCGCCTGGTACCAGCGGACGCCGGTCACATAGTCGTTGAGGTCCCCGGCGGCCGCGTCGAGGCGGCGCAGGAAGCGGCGGTCGCCCGCCAGTTCGGTGAGCCTCGCGGGCGGCACGCTGCCCAGCAGGCGTACCGGGTCACCGCCGGAGGCGGCCCAGCACTCGGGGTCGACGGACTGGAAGAGGTCGCGGGTCTCCGCATGCCAGGACCAGCGCAGATTGCGGGCCAGATCGCTGAGCGGCCGGAGGGAGTCGGGGAGAACGGGACGGACGGTGAATCGACGGATCGCCTTCACATTCCACCTCGGCGCATGTCGCTGTGCGGACGCACGGCGGTGTGCGTCTCGTCGTCAGTCGACGGTACCGGCGTCGGTGGCGCCGCCGCTGGGAGCTTCGCCCGCAGACCCCCCGTTCGGCCGGAACCGGCACCTCCCGGCCCATATGGCCGATTCCACCGCCATAGGCCTTCTTGTGGTGCTTCACGTGGCACGGAAAGCTGCCAGTGGCGGACCGGCCGGCGCCGGGGCACCTCGGCGCCGCGGCCGTCGTACACCCGAGTCGAGGAGGGGAACTCGGACCATGGCACGGACGCGCAAACGGCGTCTGCGCTGGGCGGCGGGCCTGACCGCGGTCACCACGGCCGCGGTGCTCTCGGCCACCACGCTGCCCGCGCACGCCGTACCGGAGGGCCGGATACTCGGCGCCGGCGATCCCGGCTCCGTCGGCGGAAGTTACCTGGTGGTGCTGAAGGGGGACACCCGAGCCCCGTCGACCGCCGGCCGGGAGCTGGCCGAGCGGTACGGGGTGAGAATCAGCCACACCTACGGCACGGTGGTGAACGGCTACGCCGTACGGGCCGACGAGAGACAGGCGCGCCGCCTGGCGGCGGACTCCCGGGTCGCCTCGGTCGCCCAGGACACCCGGGTGGGCCTGGAGGGCACCCAGAAGAACCCGCCGTCCTGGGGCCTGGACCGCCTGGACCGGCCGGGCCGGGTGCTGGACCGGAGTTTCACCGCGCCGGACTCGGCGGGCGCCGGGGTGACGGTGTACGTCATCGACACCGGGGTGCGCATCACCCACCGGGACTTCGGCGGACGCGCCGCCTATGGCTGGGACTTCGTCGACGGCGACGCCACGGCCGCCGACGGCAACGGCCACGGCACGCACATCGCGGGCATCGCCGCCGGTGCCTCGTACGGCGTGGCCAAGAAGGCGGACGTGGTCGCCGTACGCGTGCTCGACGACAGGGGGGCGGGCACCACGGCCCGGGTCATCGCGGGCATCGACTGGGTCACCCGGCACGCGCACAAGCCCGCGGTGGCCAACCTCAGTCTGGGCGGTGTGCACAACGCCCAGCTCGACGCGGCCGTCCGCGCCTCCATCGCCTCGGGCGTCACGTACACGGTCGCGGCGGGCAACGACTCGCTCGCGGCCGCCCTGTACTCGCCCGCGGACGTGCCGGAGGCCGTCACGGTCGGCGCGACCGACCGCAACGACGCGCGGGCGCCGTTCTCCAACTACGGTTCGGCCCTCGACCTGTTCGCGCCGGGGGTGTCGATCACCTCGGCGTCCCGTACCGGCGACACCGCCGCCGCGACGTACTCCGGTACGTCGATGGCGGCGCCGCACGCGGCGGGCGCGGCCGCGCTCTATCTGGCCGGCCGTCCGCGGGCGACGCCCGCCCAGGTGGCCGCGGCGCTGGTCGCGCGGGCCGCGCAGGGCCGGGTGTCCGACCGGGGGGCCGGCTCGCCGGACCGGATCCTCCAGGTGCCACCGGGGTGACGGCAGAGTCCGGAACCGATCTTCGCAGAGTCCCGGGCCGGTGGTGGCGCAGTCCCGGCACCGGCCCCGTTCCCCGCGAACGGGGCCGGACTTGTGTGTAGACATACGCGTGAGTAGTTACCAAAGTGCCGGATTGCCCACTCGAATAGGGTGGGAAGGCTTTCCCGGTACGCCCTCGGGTACACCACGCAGGTGGACCCCCGGGTTCGCAGGACCCACCTCCCCACAGCCATCCGCCCACCCACGTTGACGCGGACAGGAGCGGTCATGCCCGCCACGCACCACTCGTCACCACCCCCGACCCCCCGTACCGGCGCACCCCCCGGTCGCACCGCAACGGCCGGGCCGCCGGCCCCGGAGCCACCCTCCGCGGGCGAGGCCACCGCCGTCGGGCGCATACCCGTTCTGGACGTCCGTCCGCTGGTCCGGCTCGGCCGCAGGCCCGCCAAGGCCGTGACCGGCGAGCCCTTCGAGATCTCGGCCACCGTGTTCCGCGAGGGCCACGACGCCGTCGCCGCCAACGTCGTACTGAGGGATCCCCAGGGCCGCCCCGGCCCCTGGACCCCGATGCGTGAACTCGCCCCGGGCACCGACCGCTGGGGGGCCACCGTCACCGCGGACGCACCCGGCCACTGGACCTTCACGGTGGAGGCGTGGGGGGATCCGGTCGCCACCTGGCGGCACCTCGCGCGCATCAAGATCCCGGCCGGCCTGGACACGGATCTGGTCCTGGAGGAGGGCGCGCGGCTGTACGAGCGGGCGCGGGCCGAGGTGCCGAAGTCCACCGGGCAGCGGTCGGTCCTGCGGGCCGCCGTGGCCGCCCTGCGCGACGACTCGCTGCCGGTGGCGGCGCGGCTGGCGGCGGCGCTGACGCCGGAGGTGGACGAGGTCCTGGCCCGCCATCCGCTGCGTGAACTGGTCA
>NZ_JBEOWS010000289.1:0-12635 GCF_040296125.1 Streptomyces sp. NPDC002265
GACCACCCCACGAGGGCGGTCGCACCACTGCCGGTCCGGCATGTCCGCAAGGGGTTCACGTACACCCCGTGCCGCGCGCTGAAGCGTCGTCGGGAAAGACGCTGGATCGCGGGGCGCATCCCGCCCTACGGTGACGCCATGAGCGATCAGCCGGAAGCACCTGTCGAGCCCTTCGAGGCCCATGAACCCCCCTACTACGCCGTCGTCTTCACCACCGTGCGAACCCAGGACCAGAGCGGCTACGGCGAGACCAACGCACGCATGGAGGAGCTGGTGAAGGACGTTCCCGGGTACCTGGGGATGGACCATGCGCAGACCCCTGGCGGGCTGGGCATCACGGTCGCGTACTTCCGCGACGCCGACGCCCTCACGCAGTGGCGGACCCATGCCGAGCACCGCGCGGCGCAGCAGCGCGGGCGGGACCGGTGGTACGAGAGCTACACCCTGCATGTGGCGAAGGTGGAGCGCAGTCACGGGTTCAGGCGGGCGGAGGCGCCGGGGAGCGTGACAGCGGGCTGACCGGTCCAGGCCCCCCGAGGTCGGGCATCCCGTCCTGACCGCGGTGCCGCCGGGCCGTCCCCGGCGACACCGAGTCAGGCGTGGTGAGCGTCAGTTGCTCTGCGGGAAGTCCTTGCGCTTGATCTTGGCGCGGCGCCCGTCGGGGTGGTGGAACACGATTCCCTCGGCCAGGTGCCCCGGGGCGTACCGGCTCTCGAGTTTGTCGAGGAGGTCCCGCAGGCCCGAGTAACTGCGCGGCACGTCCTGGTAGATCGGGATCTCGAGGTTGAACGGCACGCACAGGTGGTCGTCCAGTGCCAGGGGGTTTCCCTGGATGCGCGGGCCCAGTGCCTCGCAGGGGTGCTCGTCGTCCGGCCAGCCGGAGACGTCGGTGTTGCGGGCGGCGGCCAGGATCCACTTGTCGTCGGCCGCGTACTCGTCCGTGTCGACGTACCAGCCGTCCACGATGCCCTGCTGCTTCTGCGCCTTGCTGGGGTTTCGGCGCTTCTCCACCCGTACCAGCCGGCCGGAACGAACGGTGAGCCGGACGTTGGTGCCGTCGAGCTTCTCGGTCGGAGTCCCCTCGCCCGCGAAGACCCAAGCGCATTCGGCGCGCGGCCGGTCGATGACCCGGAAGTGGTCGTCCCGTTCGAACAGGGTGGGGATCTTCTCCATGACCTGCATACCCTTTCGGACCTGTCGGATGAGTTCTTCTGCGTCGATCACCCCCGCGGCCAGTCCGCCCGCCAGGGAGCGCACCAGATCGGCCACCGACACCTCGGCTTCGACCGCGACGCGCTTGAGCGCCTTCTTCTCCTCGGGCGAGACCCATGCCACCAGCCGGGACCAGCCCTCCGGCGGAGTCCAACGGGCCGGTGCCTGGGGGTCCTTGCGGGGGCGACCTCGCCCTCTTGTTTCGGGCATGGCAAGAAGCTAGGGGGAGGCGTGATGTTGTGTCAATTGGCATAACAGAAAATACAGTTGGTGAGCTGATGCGCGACGACGCACGGCGGCACAGGCTCCTCCGGCTCCAAGGCCCCGGGCTCAGGCCTTGGTGCGGGACTGCCCGACGGGCAGCCGACTCGGCTTCTTCTCAGGGCAATTACCCCTGCACCGGGACAATGCCGAATGCGGCCCCGCGACGAACGGGTCCCCAAACACGGGAACCGGACCGCATGCCAAGCGAGGCGCCTCATAATCACCGGCAACAGGCAGGGCTTCCAAAGGAGTTGGGGCCCGTGCCGAGATTTCGCGGTCGAGTTCCGGCACCCACGACGGGGCGGGTGCGCCCGGACGCCCGGCACACGCCGACGACCGCGATTCCGATATTCAGGAGGACATTCATGGCAGAACGGGATCCGAAAGACCGAGCGGGGACGGCCGCGGCATCCCGCGCGCCGCAGTGGGCCGAGAGCGGTCCGGCGACCTGGCAGCCGGCGCTGGAGACCGACCGTGTCCGCTCGGCCGCCGCAGGCCTCGGGGCGTTGAGGCTGGCCCGGCGGGAGCCCGGCAGGGCGGGCGAGGCCCTGCGTGGCATCGTGCTCGCGGTCGGTTCGGCGGCCGGCCTGGCCGTGATGGGGCTGGTCCTGTCCCGGTTCGAGGATTCGGGCTGGACGGGAATCTTCCGTGGGCTGGCCATCGCTCTGCTCGCGGGTGTTCTGATCGGCCTGATCCGGGCGGTGCGCGGGATGGTGCGGGCCCGGATGGCGGTCTACGTCTACGACCACGGTCTGGTCGGCACGGCCCGCGGCCGCGCCAGGGCGATCCGTTGGGAGCAGGCGACGCAGATCGTCGTCTTCTCCAGCGAGGGCGTGCACATATCCGCGGGGGGCCGGCCGATGGTCATCCCGGCCGATGTGGTCGGCGCGGGAGCGGACCGGGCCGAGTTCCTGGACGCCGTCGTGTCACCGCTGGAGCAGCGGGGCGTCGAGGTCCGACGCTTCTGACCGTCCCCGTGGGCGCCGACGTCCCCACGGCGCCCACGGCCCACGTCGTCGGCGTCGGGCCGGCGCCCGGGAACGGCTGACGGCGGAGCCGTTCCCGCGTCCCTATTTCGTCCCTGGCGAAGCGGTTACGATCTTGCGAACTCGAATGGGGAGGAAAATCGTCGTGGGTATGGGGCTTGCCGGGCTGCCCGACAGAGAGTGGATGATCAAGGACGCGAAGGGTCGTAAGCACAGCTACGACTCCGCGGAAGAAGCGTTCGAGGAGCTGCACGAGTACGGGGAGGGCGCGACGGTGTGGACCCGCGAGGTGTACCGAGCCATGTTCGTCACCAAGTCGGTCGAGGGGTGGAAGCAGGTTCCTCGTCCTCGTGGCGATTGAACCTGATCGGGTCGGCAAAGCGGGGCCAGTTCTTCCAGGCGATGTAGAGAACCCCTCGACGGCTCCGTTCATGGGGTGAGCGCGCCCGGCCGGGCCGCATTGACGATCAAGGAGTTCACGTGCCGAAGTTCCTGCTCATGGTCGACCACGACGGCGGAGTGTTCGAGCAGCCGATGGACGAGTGGGCCCCCGACGACATCGCGGCGCACTTCGACTACTACGCGGCGCTGACCGAGGAGTTGGTCGAGAGCGGTGAGATGGTGCACTTCACCGGGCTGGCCGACCCGCGCCTGGCCCGGATCGTGCGCTCGGACGGCGTCGCTGCTCCGGTGGTGACGGACGGCCCGTTCCCGGAGTCCAAGGAGGTCCTGGCCGGGTTCAACGTGGTCGATGTGGAGTCCGAGGCGCGGGCCGTGGAGATCGCCGCGAGGATCTCGGCGGTGCCCGGCCCCGGCGGGGTGCCCACACAGCAGCCGGTCCAGGTGCGGCAGGTGATGAACGACACCGCGTTCGACCTGTGACCGGACGGCCCTGCGTCGAGGACCTGCTGCGCACGCTGGCGCCGCAGGTCCTCGGCCTGCTCGTGCGACGGCTGGGCGACTTCGACGCATGCGAGGACGCGGTCCAGGAAGCCCTGATCGCCGCCGCCCGGCACTGGCCCGAGCACGGGGTGCCGGAGAGCCCGCGGGGCTGGCTGCTGCGGACCGCCACGCGCCGCTACACCGACCAGGTGCGCAGCGAGACGGCACGACGGCAGCGCGAGGAACGGGTGGCGAGGGAACCGGCCCCGGCCGAGATCCCGGCAGCCGACGACTGTCTGGCGGTGCTGTTCATGTGCTGCCATCCCGAGCTCACCCCCGCCTCGGCGATCGCCCTGACGCTCCGGGCCGTCGGCGGCCTGACCACCGCCCAGATCGCGGCCGCCTACCTGGTGCCCGAGGCGACGATGGCCCAGCGCATCAGCCGGGCCAAGCAGCGCCTGAAGACGTCGGCGGTACGGTTCGACGTACCCGTGCCGGGCTCGCCCGACTGGCCGGGGCGGCTGCGGTCCGTGCTGCGCGTGCTGTATCTGCTGTTCAACGAGGGTTACACCGCCTCCGCGGGTACGACGCTGCACCGTGCGGACCTCTCCGGTGAGGCCGTCCGGCTGGCCCGGCAGGTGCACCGGATCCTGCCGGACGAGGGCGAGGCGGCCGGGCTGCTGGCCCTGATGCTGCTGACCGAGGCCCGCCGGCCCGCGCGCACCGGCCCGCACGGCGAGCTGGTCCCGCTGGCCGAGCAGGACCGCACCCTGTGGGACCGGCGCCTGGTCCGGGAAGGCACCGCGCTGCTGATCGGCACCTTCGTCCACGGGCAACGGCCCGGCGAATACCGGTTGCAGGCCGCCGTCGCGGCCGTCCACGACCGCGCCGCCCACACCAGGGACACCGACTGGCCGCAGATCCTTGGCCTTTACGAGTTGCTGGAGCAGGTGACGGGCAGTCCGCTGGTCACCCTCAACCGCGCGGTCGCCCTCGCGATGACCGACACCCCGGCCGCCGCCCTGGCCCTGCTGGACCGGCTCGACGACGGCGGCCGCGGACCGCTGACCGGTCATCACCGTGCGCACGCGGTGCGAGCCCATCTGCTGGAGATGGCCGGAGAGCCGGAGGCGGCCGTGCACCACTACCGCCTCGCGGCGGCCCTGACCGCCAGCACGCCCGAACAGCGCTACCTCACGGCCAGGGCCGCCGGGCTGAACCAGCGTCTACGGCCGACCGGGACGGCCGGCTGAGCAGGCCGGGTGCTCCGGTACCGGCGACAGGGCGGGCACGGGTCACCACGGAGCGGAGGGCCGTTACTCACTTTCGGGTGACGGCCTTCTCGCTCCCGGCCCGGTGTGGAGCGGCGATCGGGCGGTGATCCCCAACGCCCGCACGGGTCGTCAGTCTGTGAGGGCGTCAAGTACGGGCACTGCCGACATACATGAGTGATACATCCAAGAGTCACGGAAATATGGGCAACTTGTAACAGCAGCCGGTTTCCAGCTCAAAGCCTCCGCATTGCGGACAGAGTGTGTGTGCGGCCGCAAAAAGGGGCCGTGCCCTCGTACACCGCGTCGGTGCCGCGGCGGCCCGCAAGGCCGCTTCCGCACCGACGCCCGCACCATCAGGGGGACTTCATGTCCGCATCTGTCTTTGCCAACGCCCGCTCCCTCTCCGCTCGCCGTCTGGCCGCTGCCGCGCTGGCGGCCGGCGCCGTGGTGGGCGTGGCGGCGCTGCCGGCGTCCGCTGCCGGAGTGGCCCGGCCGCACCAGCCGCAGGTGAAGATCACGGCCGTGCAGGCCGATTCCCCCGGACGTGACGAGCGCTCCGATCGCTCGCTGAACAAGGAATGGGTCGAGCTGAGCAACACCACGCGCCAGGCGGTCAACCTCGACGGCTGGACCCTGCGCGACAACGTCGGCCGCACCTACGTCTTCCACCACTACCGCCTGGGCGGACACGGCACGGTCCGTATCCACACCGGCCAGGGCCGTGACACCCGTACCGACCTGTACCAGGACCGCCGCAACCACGTCTGGGACAACGACCGCGGCACCATCACCCTGCGCGACAACCGCGGCCGCTTCGTCGACGACGAGTCCTGGGGCCGCAACGGCCACCAGGGCGACAACCGCGGCCACGGTGACAACCGCGGCCACGGTGACGACCACCGTCGGGGCGGCAACCGTCACTGACCCCGCACACCGTCTCCGGGCGGCTGGATTCGCCCCTCGGACACGGTGACGACACGGCGGCGTGCCGACCCCACAAGGGCCCGGCACGCCGTCGGCATCTGCAGGAAACTCCGGGCACTGCGCTCTCAGTCGAACGCCACGACCAGGCGGACCCCGTCGTCACCGAAGCGGCCGGCCAGAGCCTTCATCACGGCGAAGACATGGGGCCAGTGAGTCTTCGCACCCAGGACGGAGCCCGCGGTCGGTGGTTCGCCCACGAAGTGCTCCGGCTCAGTCGCAGGGTCGAGGGAGGCGAGCTCTCCCCAGCTGACCCAGCTCGCGCCGTCCATCTCGCCTCGCTCGATCCACGAGCCCAGATGCGAACGCATACCGCTCGACAGATCAGCGGGAAGACCACGAGCGGCCGCAAGCGGCGGGAAGCCCGCGTAGTTGCGCACTCCGAAGAGGAGGCCGAACGCCTTGTAGTCGGTCTCGTCGTAGAGCGGCCACAGATCCATGGCGGTCACCCAAGGCTCGCCGTCATAGTCGTCGGTGCCGGCGTAGGTGTGACGAAACTCGATACCGCCGTAGATGTCCGTGCCCATGACGGCGCACCCTAACGGCCTCGGTCCGCACGACGCACCTCACTATTGAAGGCCGGCGACGGAGTGGAGGCACGCTCCGGTCGGTCCATCCCGGTGATCACCGTCGGGATCTGCCGGTGACGGGCGGGCCGTCGGTCCGTGCGGGTGGGAGGATGGCGGTATGGAACGCGTGCTTGGAATCGGCGGGTACTTCATGCGGGCCACCGACCCGGTGGCATTGAGTGCGTGGTATCGCGACTGCCTGGGTCTGGACGTCGACGACAACGGTGTGTGGCATCAGGGAGACGGGCCGACGGTGTTCGCGACGTTCGCGGCCGATACCGACTACTTCGGCTCCGGCGCCCAGCAGACCATGCTCAATTTCCGGGTCGGCGACCTGGAGGCGATGCTCGCGCAACTGCGGGCCCAGGGAGCGGACGTGGCGAAGGAGACACAGGACATGGAGGGTATCGGCCGATTCGGCTGGGTCACCGATCCGGAGGGCAATCGGATCGAACTCTGGCAACCCGCCTGACCGTGAAGTGCCGGCGCGCTTCGCGCCGCGTCACCGCGGACTTCCCAACCGCCGTGTGGCGCGCCCGCATTGTTGGTTAGGGTGGCGAGCGGAGACCGCTCGCGGTGCCCATGGCCGGAGCGTTGGACAGGGCCGCGGCTTGTGGTTGCACGGGGACGGGGGCATGAACCAGTGCTGCACATGACGGACAGGCAAGTCACCGAAGGCGGAACGGACGGCTTACGAAGCGCCGCGGGGCGACCGGACGCGGTGGGCGTGTGACCGGCCGGTCGGCGCCCGTGGTGCCGCCGTTGCTGCGCAGGTGGTTAGGGCTCACCGCGCTCCTTGCCGCGCTCGTGGTCGTCGTGCTCGGTGTCCGGTACGGCGGCGAGAGCGAGCCCGGCACGGTGGACGCGCGGATCGGGACGGCGCTGTACGGTGCGGGGCCGCGGTGGCGGCATGTCGCGCTGGCCCTGGACTTTCTGGGGGAGCCCGGGGGATCGGTGCTGCTGGTCGGGGTCATCGTGACGGGCTGCCTGCTGTTTCGGCGTCCTCGGGCGGCGGTGCTCGTCGTCGCCGGGGCCGGGGTGGCCGTGGTGACGGCGACACTGCTCAAGTCCGTCGTGGGACGCACCATCCACGGAGACCACCTGTCCTACCCGAGCGGGCACACCGCCTTCGCCACCGCGCTCGCGCTGGCCGTGGCGCTGACCGCGACCGGCAGGCCCGGCCTCGGCAGGGCGGCCGGACTGTCACTCGTACTCGCCGCCGCGCTGATCACCGGCACGGCGATGGGCTGGGCGCAGGTCACCCTGGGCGCGCACTACCCGACCGACGCCCTCGGCGGCTGGTGCACCGCGCTGGCGGTGGTCCCGGCGACCGCGTGGCTGCTCGACCGGACAGCCGACCGGATCTCCGGCCGGCCGGCCGATCGGCTGCCAGGCCGGATGCCCGGCCGCGGCGCCGACCGGCGTACGGACCGGCCGGCCGAGCGGGCAGTCGATCAACCGGCCGATCGACCGGCCGATCACGCGGCGGGTCAGTCAGGCGATCCGGCGGTCGACGCCGTTCGCCGGGAACACCGCTGACGTCAGGTCACCGCACATCACGTCACATCACACCAAGCGGCGGAACACGGGCTTCACCGGTCGGCCGACCAGCCAGGGGGTGGGGTCGGCCGCGTCCAGTGCCTTGCGGTAGACCGCGCAGGCCTGGGCCACCACCTCGACGGTGTGGTCGATGTCGGTGTCGTCCAGCGCGCTGCTCACCACGAACGACGGGGCCAGCACCCCGCCCGCGAGGAGCCGGCGCAGGAACAGGGTGCGGTACTCCTGCGACGGCCGGCCGTGTTCGTCGAGCGTGGCGAAGACCAGATTGCTGGCCCGCCCCCGGACGACGATGTGGTCGCCGACGCCCGCATCGGCCGCGGCCGCCCGGACACCGGCGGCCAGCCGCTCGCCGAGGGCGTGCAGCCGCGCGGTGATGCCCTCTTCGGTGTAGGTGGTGAGCACGGCCATCGCGGCCGCCAGGGAGTGCGTCTCCGCGCCGTGCGTGGTGGACAGCAGGAACACCCGGTCGCCGGAGTGCCGCAGCCCGCCCCGCTCCATCAGCTCGCGGCGCCCGGCCAGCGCGGAGACGGCGAATCCGTTGCCCAGCGCCTTGCCGAACGTGGACAGGTCGGGCACGACGCCGTACAGGCCCTGGGCGCCCGCCTCGGACCAGCGCAGGCCGGTGATCATCTCGTCGAAGACCAGGACGCAGCCGTGCCGGTCGGCCAGGTCGCGCAGCCCGGCGAGGTAGCCGGGCGGCGGCTCGCACTGGGCGGCCGGTTCGAGGATCAGACAGGCGACCTCGCCCTCGTACCGGGTGAGCAGCTCCTCCGTGGCGGCCAGGTCCCCGTACGGGAACGTCACCGTCAGTTCGTTGGTCTCCGACGGAATGCCGGCGGACATCGGCGTGGTGCCGATGAACCAGTCGTCGACGGAGAAGAACGGATGGTCGGCGCAGATCGCCACCCGGGGACGCCCGGTGGCGGCACGCGCCAGGCGCACCGCGGCGGTCGTGGCGTCGGAGCCGTTCTTGGCGAACTTCACCATCTCGGCGGTCGGCACCGTGGCCAGGAAGCGTTCCGCGGCCTCGACCTCGACGATGGACGGCCGTACGAAGTTGCTGCCGCGGTCGAGTTCGCGCCGTACCGCCTCGTTCACCCGCGGGTGGGCGTGGCCGAGGCTGACCGACCGCAGCCCGGAGCCGTACTCGATGTAGCGATTGCCGTCGATGTCCCATACGTGGGCACCGCTGCCGTGGCTGATGACCGGGGCCAGGTCCTCGGGGTACTGGTCGTCGCCCTTGGCGTAGGTGTGTGCGCCCCCGGGGATCAGGGCGTGCAGCCGCTCGTTGGCGGTCCGCGACAGGGGCAGGTGGAGCTCTTCGGTGTCCACGGGTACCTCAACTTTCTCTGTGCTTCAGGACCTCGGCGAGGCTCGGCGCCTCACGGTCCCGTCGGGACATCGATGTGACCGGCAGCGGCCAGGCAATGGCGAGTTCCGGGTCGTCGAAGGCGATCGTCACGTCCTCGGCCGGATCGTGCGGGCGGTCGATCCGGTACGAGGTGTCGGCGGTCTCGGTCAGCGCTTGGAAGCCGTGCGCGCACCCCGCCGGGATGTACAGGGTCGCCTGGGTCTCGCCGGACAGCTCGAAGGTGGCCACGTTGCGGTACGTCGGAGAGTCCGCCCGCAGGTCCACGACGACGTCGAAGATCCGTCCGTACGAGCAGCGCACCAGCTTGGCCTCGCCCGCACCGGAGCGCAGATGCAGTCCGCGCAGCACGCCGCCGGCCGAGCGCGACACGCTGTCCTGGATGAAGGCGTGCGGGTCGAGCCCCACCGAGCGGACGACGTCGGCGTCGAACGTGCGGCAGAAGAAGCCGCGTTCGTCGGCGTACGGGGTCGGCTCGAAGAGGAACGCACCGGTGATCGCCGGGACTTCGGTCGCTCTCATGGGGTCTCCCGCGGGGCGTGGGCGTCGTCGGCCGCCGGGAACAGGGCCGCGGTCAGGGCGGTGAACTGGCGGTCGAGGTGCCGGACGGCGTCCTGGTTGCGCTCGGCGAGGGTCCGCCGCAGGTCAGCAGAGTTCTTCTCCAGCTCCCGGAACTGCTCGAGCAGCCGGTCGGCGTCGACCTCGCGGGCCGGATGGATGTACGTCCCCAGCCCCATCCCGGCCAAGAGCGCGTCGCTCTTGGCCGCGTAGCTGAGCGCGAGGGTCGGTGTGCCGGCCTTCAGCGCGCAGATCAGATTGTGGTAACGCGTAGCCACCACAGCGCCGGCGCCAGCCGTCTCCTTCATCAGGTCGGCCAGTGAGGCAGTCTCGGCGACGGTGACCAGCGGCGAGTCCACCGCGTCGAGGATCGCTGCGACCACCGGCGCGTCGACCTGGTCGCCGGTCAGCAGCCGGACCGGTCTGCCCTCCTCGACGAGGGTCCGGACGAACCGGGTCGTCCCGTCGAGGTAGCGCCGGTGGATCTCCTCGGCCCTGGCGCGGTCGTCGTCGCTGCCGTGGAAGGCCATGACACCGACGCAGACCCGTCCCGGCGCGTCCGGGGGAGTGCTCACCGTCGGGGCCGGCAGGGAGAACGCGAGGTCCGGGTGGACCTCGTCGCGCGCGGTGTCCACGCCCATCGCCCGCATGGCGTCACGGGAGGGGGCGTCGCGGTACGACCGGTACGCGGCAAGGCGCGCGGACCAGCGCACCAGGGTCCGGGTCGCCCGGTTGCCGATCGGCGCGGCGCCGACGCCGACCAGCGCCACCTTGGTGCCGGACAGCCGGCCGGACGCGCACAGCAGGAACAGCGCGTACGGGAAGCCCCACGGCCGCAGCGGCAGTGTGGCCTCCAGGACACCCATGCCCGGGACGATCACCACGTCGTGCCCCCGCACCCAGGAGGCGGTGCGGAAGACGTCGACGAGTTTGCCCAGCCCCTTGCCCGCGACCGCGCCGAGCCGTGACGCGGTCCGGTACTCCCCGCGGTACCAGTGCAGCCGCGTCGCGGGGATCCCGTACCGGGCCGTGACGGCCTTGGGCCCGCCGCACAGCGCGTCCACCGCCGCTCCCGGGTGCCGGTCCCGGAGGTATCCGAGTACGGCTTCGAGGGAGCCGTCGTTGCCGAGGTTGCCGGAGCCGAGCAGGCCGAACACCCCGACCCGCACCGGTCTTCCGTGCGCGGGTGTCATGACTGCCTGCCCTCACGGCCGGCGACCAGGGCGTCGACGGAGACGGCGAGCCGTTCCGGGTCGGCCGGGGCGCGGTCCTCGACCCGCTCGCCGGCGCCCGGCCGGACCCGGCTGGTCATCCACGCGGCCAGATGGCCGAAGCAGGCGCGCCGGTCGGCCGGGGACAGCGGCGCCCGCCGGATCGCCGAGGCGAAGCCCCAGACGTACTCGGCGAGCAGCCGGGGCGTCGGGTGCAGCAAGCCGGCCCGGCGCGGGTCCAGGTTGACGCACCGGGAACGCTTGGACGGGTTCGCCCGCTCGGCCCGGGTGGGGTGGTCGCGGCGGAAGTACAGCACCTGCGGCACCTGGTGGAAGGGCCCGTGCAGGGTGATCTCGGCGACGTAGGTGCGGTCCGCGTGGTGGTAGCTGTCCATCGGCTTCACACGGCGCAGCACGTCGGTCCGCATCACCCCGTAGAAGTCGTCGCCGCCGGGCTCGAACAGCAGACTGCGAAAGCGCTCCGGGGCGTGCGGCGACTCGGTGGCGAGACCGTACTCGTAGGGGACCTTCACGCGGGCGTCGCCGTCGATGACCGCCTGGCCGGTGTGCGCGAGGATCATCTCCGGTCGCTCGTCCAGCGCCTCCACGCAGACCCGCAGCAGGTCCCGGCCGTACAGGTCGTCGTGCGAGGCCCACTTGAACAGTTCGCCGCGGGACTCGGCGAGCACGAGGTTGTGGTTCGGGGTGGCGCCGATGTTGCGGGGCAGCCGCAGGTAGCGGATGCGGGAGTCCTTCGCCGCGTACCGGCGGCAGATGTCCTCGGTCCCGTCGGTCGAGGCGTTGTCGGAGACGACCAGCTCGAAGTCCTCGTAGGTCTGGCCGAGCAGGGCGTCGAACGACTCGGCCAGGTACTCCTCGCCGTTGTAGACGGGCAGGCCGATGCTCAGCCTGGGTTGCGCTGTCATGACGTCCTCACTTCGCGGATCGGTTCTTGAGCGTGCTCGCGCAGGGCGGAGCGCAGTTGCAGCCACCACACGGCCGAGCCGCTGACGGTCGCGGCGGCGGCGCCCCAGGCCGAGCCGACCGCGCCGGCGGCGGCCGCGCCGCCGAGCCCGCCGCCGACGTAGCAGACGGAGGCGAACAACTGGCAGCGCAGGCTGCGCCGGGCCGCGCCGAGCGCGCGCAGCCCGGCCGCCGCGCCGGTGCCCAGGCCCGCGCCGGCGACGCCGAGGCTGATCGGCACGATGAGCTGGGAGGCGGAGTGCCAGACGTCTCCGAGTGCCAGCTCGCCGAGCCGTCCGGGTACCAGCAGCAGCGCCGCGCCCCAGAGCAACGAGCCGGCGGCCTGCCCCCCGCCGAGGAGCAGGCAGAACCTGGCCAGCCGCTGCGGGGCCTTGCGCAGTACCCGTGCCGCCTCCGGGACGGTGACCAGCGAAAGCCCCATCAGTACGGCGAGGAACGGGCCCATGAGGAGCTCGGCGCCCCGCACGGCCCCTACCGCGCTGACCCCGACGATCACGCCGACCCCGTACGCACGCAACTGGCTCGCGCCACTGAGACTCACGTTCTCGACCAGGTACCGGTAGCCGAGGTCACGCTGCTCGCGCAGCCATCCGCGTGCCTGCGCCACCCGGGGCCGGATGCCGGACTGGACGCAGCCGTAGCCCGCCGCCACCGTGGCGGACGCGCCCCAGGCGAGCACGAAGGCGGCCACACTGCCCACACGGGCAGCCACCACCATGGCCGGGATCAGGGCGACACCCCACACGACGTCGTTGAGGAACGCCTTGCGCCCGCTGCCCGCAGCG
>NZ_JBEOWS010000290.1:0-12595 GCF_040296125.1 Streptomyces sp. NPDC002265
CGCCCGCCGAATACGAAGTCAACTACTACCTGACGGCCACGAAACGCCTGGTCACAGCCACAACCTAGAGTCTCCGGACAACCCGGTGCGGTTCAGTGGCCTGACCCGCCGAACGATTGACGCTTCGGGCTGTCCTTTCCAGGAATTGTCGGCCAGCTGGGCGGTGCCGTTCTGCACGCGGCCGGTCGAGCGCCTGTGACCTTATAGGTTCGGCGGTGCGTCTGGCCTGTCCAAGAAGGACATCTTCCGCTGCCTCAAACGCTTCATCGCACGAGAGGTCTACAAGCATCTGACCAGCATGAACGATCCACAACTGCACCCCCCACAGGCCACTTGACGTCCTGTAGGAGCTTCCTGGACGCCAGGGGCCGCGTCTGCTCGGCTCTGCCTGGGTCGGCGGTGGACGGGATGGGAGCTCCCTGCGCACGCCCTCTACGGACCCGCAGTCGGCGGCGGCGCCCCCTCCATCCCGGTGCCGGCCGATCCCCCGCCGGAGGCACTGCCTTGACCGTGGGCCGCTCCATGCGGTGATCGACTCATGGCTTCCGGCCCTATCCACATGCGCAGCGCGGGCGCAGCGGAGCCGGGAAGCGCGCCCGGCGGAGCGGAGCGAAGCCGGGGCTTGACGCGGGGGAGAGCATCAAGGCACTCAGCGAGTACCTCGGTCACCACGACCCCGGGTTCACGCTTCGGACGTACACCCACCTGATGCCGTCGAGCGGGACCCGCCCCCGGGCCGCCGTGGACCGCGTCTTCCCGGAGGAACCCCTGACTGACGGTCCCGATACGGACCTGGACGGCTCCTAGGACCCTGACCTGCGCTTATCTCAGTAGCCGAAATGATGACGGGGCTCGACCGTGCTCAGCCGTCATGTCCTGGGCGGCCCAACTGTCATATGGGAGATCTAGAGTCCTGTCATGTCCCGTCACACTCCCAACCGTCCGGTGGACGTGGAGAGCCTGTTTCCTGAGTTGCTCCCCTTCCGCCGTCAGTCCGTCCGGCTGCATCCGCGTCCCGGTTCTCCGGACTATAAGGACAGTTCTGTCGGAGGTCCTTTGCTCTGGCCTGCCGAGGAGGCGTGGCCGGTATGCCGGGAAGAGCACTACGACATGGACACCGCGAGCCGGCTGGAACCCCCTGTGCCCATGGTTCCCATCGTCCAGGTCCATTGTGTCGACGCGCCCGGCGTGCCCTTTCCCGAAGGCACGGACCTGCTGCAGGTCTTGTGGTGCCCCTACGGCCACGGCGAGTTCTGCTACCCCCTGCCCCAGGTCTACTGGCGGGACTCCGGTGCCGTCGGCGACGTACTGCCGACCCCGGTACCAGCGGCTGGGCTGGACGAGGACTGGTACCCGGCCCCTTGTGTGGTCCACCCCGAGCAGGTCACCGAGTTCCCGAGTCGGGATCTGCCGGAGAAGATCTACGACGCGCTCAGAGGCCGCTTCGACGCACTGCTCGCCGAAACCGACCTGTACTACTCCTACCACCTCGCGGAGGCCCCCGGGATCAAGCTGGGTGGCTATCCGAGCTGGGATCAGGAACCGGTATGGCCCGACTGCGAAGGGTGCGGGAGCCGGATGGAGCACCTTCTGACCGTGTCCAGCTGGGAATTCGACGGCGAGTCCTGGCGCACGTGGCTTCCTGAGGAGGACCGGGCCGACGAGAGCGAACCGGGCGGCCGGCGATGGAAGGACAACGCCCACAATCCCGCCGGACTGCACCTAGGCGACGCCGGCGGTGTCTACATCTTCGAGTGCCGCACCTGTCCTGAGCGCCCCATCGGGCACTGGTTCGACTGCTCGTGACCTTCGGGGGGGGGGGGCAGCACACCGGCTCTGTAAAGCGGACTCAGCGAGTACCTCGGTCACCACGATCCTGGGTTCACGCTGCGGACGTACACCCACCTGATGCCGTCGAGCGGGACCCGCACCCGGGCCGCCGTGGACCGCGTCCTCCCGTATGAACCTCCGGCTGACGGCCCCGGGACGGCCCCAGCCGGTTCCTAGGCCCCTGACCTGCGGTTTTCTCAGTAGCCGAAGTCCTGGGTCCACCAAGGGCCGCCCTCGCCGAAGTGCACTCCCACGCCCAGCGTGTTGAAGTCGCAGTTCAGGATGTTGGCCCGGTGGCCGGGGCTGTTCATCCAGGCTTCCATGACGGCCTCGGCGTCCGACTGGCCCCGCGCGATGTTCTCGCCGCCGAGGTTGCTGATGCCCGCCTTCGCCGCCCGGTCCCACGGCGTGGCGCCGTCCGGGTCCGTGTGGTCGAAGAAGTTGCGCTGGGCCATGTCCTCGCTGAAGGCCTCGGCCAGCTGGGTCAGCGAGCCGCTCGCCGTCAGGGCGCTGCATCCGACCTTCGCCCGCTCCTCGTTGACGAGCTTCAGCACCTCGGCCTCGGCCTGCGCCTCCGCGGACACCGTCACCGCGGAGCTTGACTGCTTCGGAGCCTTGGTGGCCGTCGTCGGCTCCTGCGACGGAGTGGTCTCGGCGGTGCCGGGGTCAGCCGTCGGCGCCTTCGAGGGCGTGGTGCTCGGCGTCGCGCTGGGCTTCGGGGCGGCCGGCGCCGTCGGGGTGGCGGCCGCCGACGCGCTCGCCCGCTGGGAGCCGCGGCCGGCCGCCGTGGGGTCGTCGCGCTCGGCCGCGGTGCCGGACGTGCCGCCCTGCTCCGTCGCGGAGTTGGACGGGGAGCCGGCGGCCTGCACGTTGTCGCTGCCGCTGGTGCCACCGCCGAGCCGGTAGTTCTCCAGGCCGGGCACCACACCGGTGGCGACCGCGACGGTGCCCAGCGCGACCGCGGCCGAGACCCCGAGCAGCCCGCTGCGGACCGGGGTCCCGGCGCGCTTCTTGCGACGGCGGTGCGCGGAGCGTCGTACGCCTTCGTCGGGCGTGAAGCCCTCGGACAGGAAGCTGCGGGTGAAGGCGGCGTCGCGGGGGAAGCGGGGATCGCGGACCGGGCGGCTGTCGGCGGCGGGGCGGTCCTCGCGGACGGGACGGTCGGCACGGACGGGACGGGTCTCGTGGACCGGGCGGCTGTCGTGGGCGACGCGCTGGTCCGGGACGGGGTGGCTGTACGTGTTTTCGTACGCGTGTCCGTACGTGTTTCCGTACGCGCTTTCGTATGTGTTTCCGTACCCGTACTGGGACTCGTACCGGGGTCCGTACCCATACCCGTACTCGTGTCCGTACCAGTCGGCGGTGCCCGGCGGGAACGTCATGGTGGAGTCGGACCACGCACCGCCGTCCTGCCGCGGCGCGTAGAGAGGGGCGTCGCTGTGTGCCGTGGTCTCGGGATAAGCGGTCTCGGGGTAGGCGGTGGGGTTCAGATAGGGCGCCGTGCCCATCGCGGTCGGGGCGTCGCCGTACGAGTCCTGCGGGCCGCGGTCGCCCCAGCCGGCTATGGAGGGGTCGTGCGCCTCCATGACCTCCGCGGCGTGGCCCGTGGCGGAGCGTCCGTGGCGTCCCATGTCCTTGCCTTCCTCGTCCTTGCTCGTCCACCTGGTCGACCCGAGCCTGTCCCGAGTCCAGGCGGCCGACCTGGCGGTTTCCCGCATGTCCTGGACGGCCCGACTCACTCCAACGAGTGAGTTTCATATGAGATTCATTGGGTGGGGACGGTACCGCATGACGCAGGGGGAGGAAGTGCCCCCAGGGACATTGGCCGGTTAGGTTGCAGTCATGAGCGAGGATGTGCGGCTGGTCGCCTGGGTGCGTGGACGGGTACAAGGTGTGGGTTTCCGATGGTTCACCCGGGCCAAGGCGCTGGAGATCGGCGGCCTGAGTGGCTTTGCTCTCAATTTGGGCGACGGACGGGTGCAGGTCGTCGCGGAAGGACCGCGTCCGGGGTGCGAGGGACTCCTCGACTGGCTGCGGGGGGACGACACGCCCGGGAGCGTCACCGGTGTCACCGAGATCTGGGACACACCCCGCGGCGGCTACGACGGCTTTGCCATCCGCTGACTCCGCTCGGCACGGAAGCCCAGGTGGGAGCGGAGTGATATGCCACTGGCACCTGCCCGGAGCAGAAAGCTCCTGGTGGTTGCCAAGAACGGCTTGTGGTGGCAAGCTCCGCACGTAAGGATGATCGCCACGCCCCGAGGGCCCCGCAGGAGTCGCAGCGCCGCCGTTTCCAGGCCGCCTGCCGCAGGGTCGCCCGCCAATACGGGGCGTGATCGTGTTGACCGTCAAACTTTTTGGTGAGACGCTGAAAGCCCCGCGCACCTTAGCTGTTTGGCATGGATGAACGGCAGCACGAACTCAAGAGTGCCAAGCACCGCGGGTGCGAATCCCTCACGACCCACACCGCTTCGGTCGGTCACTCAGTGTGGAGGACCATCCATCATGGCAAAGGCGCTTCTCGGTTACGTCGGCGGCTCCGACCCTCGACTCCTCGCCGAGATGCGACGGCTCCAGCAGCGCGTACAGGACCTGGAATCCGAGCTCGGACGGATCCAGGCCGAGAACGAGGCGCTGACGGCTGCCGCTTCTCACGACAGGATCATGGAGAGCATCGACGCACACCAGGCGGAGCCTGCGCTCACCTGATCGCTGCACTGCTCCACAACAGCACACGCAGTGGTTGGGCTGCCCGTATCAACCGCTAAGTTGTCAGAGTGTGCATTAGGGACGCTTCGGCGTCCCTTCTTTCTTCCCCCCGGTCCTGACTGCCCCCGCATCCCTGCCCCCGCGCATCCTTTCACTGTCTTTAACGTCTGGTGTGCCCTGCACGTTCATGGGTGAAACCGCGGGTTCATGGAGTGAGACATCACCGGAAGGTAGAGTCCAGCGGCGTGCACCTCAAGGCGCTGACCCTCCGCGGCTTCAAGTCGTTCGCCTCGGCGACCACGCTCCGGTTCGAGCCGGGGATCACGTGTGTCGTGGGGCCGAACGGCTCGGGCAAGTCCAATGTCGTGGACGCGCTCAGCTGGGTCATGGGCGAGCAGGGCGCCAAGTCGCTGCGCGGCGGCAAGATGGAGGACGTCATCTTCGCCGGCACCACCGGCCGCCCGCCGCTGGGCCGCGCCGAGGTGTCCCTGACCATCGACAACTCCGACGGCGCGCTGCCCATCGAGTACGCCGAGGTCACCATCACGCGGATCATGTTCCGCAACGGCGGCAGCGAGTACCAGATCAACGGCGACACCTGCCGTCTCCTGGACATCCAGGACCTGCTGTCCGACTCCGGCATCGGCCGTGAGATGCACGTCATCGTCGGCCAGGGCCAGCTCGACTCCGTCCTGCACGCCGACCCCATGGGCCGCCGGGCCTTCATCGAGGAGGCTGCGGGCGTCCTCAAGCACCGCAAGCGCAAGGAGAAGGCGCTGCGGAAGCTGGACGCGATGCAGGCCAACCTCGCGCGCGTGCAGGACCTGACGGACGAGCTGCGCAGGCAGCTCAAGCCCCTGGGTCGCCAGGCGGCGGTCGCACGCCGGGCCGCGGTGATCCAGGCGGACCTGCGCGACGCGCGACTTCGGCTGCTGGCCGACGATCTCGTACGGATGCGCGAGGCGCTCGACGCCGAGGTCGCCGACGAGGCCGCGCTGAAGGAACGCAAGGAGGCCGCCGAGCAGGAGCTGAAGAAGGCGCTCCAGCGCGAGGGCCTGCTGGAGGACGAGGTACGGCGGCTCTCGCCACGGCTCCAGCGCGCGCAGCAGACCTGGTACGAACTCTCCCAGCTTGCCGAACGGGTACGCGGCACCGTCTCCCTGGCCGACGCGCGCGTCAAGAGCGCGACCTCAGCGCCCCCGGACGAACGGCGCGGGCGCGACCCCGAGGACATGGAGCGCGAGGCCGCGCGGATCCGGGAGCAGGAGGCCGAGCTGGAGGCCTTCCTGGAGGCGGCGCAGCACGCCCTGGACGACACCGTGGCCCACCGCGCGGAGCTGGAACGCGAACTCGCGGTCGAGGAACGGCGCCTGAAGGACGTCGCGCGCGCCATCGCGGACCGCAGGGAGGGGCTGGCCCGGCTGAACGGCCAGGTCAACGCGGCCCGTTCGCGTGCCGCCTCGGCCCAGGCCGAGATCGACCGGCTCGCCGCGGCGCGGGACGAGGCGCAGGAGCGGGCCGGCACCGCGCAGGAGGAGTACGAGACGCTCAAGGCCGAGGTGGACGGGCTCGACGCCGACGACGCGGAACTCGCCGGCCGGCACGATGCGGCGAAGGAGCAGCTCGCGCTGGCCGAGGCCGCCCTGACCGAGGCCCGCGAGGCGGCCGGCGCGGCGGAACGCAGCCGGGCCGCGACCCGGGCCCGCCACGAGGCCCTCGCCCTGGGGCTGCGCCGCAAGGACGGCACAGGCGCGCTGCTTGGGGCGCGGGACCGGCTGACCGGCCTGCTGGGTCCGGCCGCCGAACTGCTGACGGTCGCCCCGGGACACGAGGTCGCGCTCGCCGCCGCCCTCGGCGCCGCCGCCGACGCCCTCGCGGCGAGCGGCCCCGCCGCGGCCGCCGACGCCATCCGCCTGCTGCGCGAACAGGACGCGGGACGGGCCGCACTGCTGCTCGGCGGCGCCCCCGACGACGTACCACCGCACCCCGACGACGTACCACCGGCCTCCACGACGGATCGGTCGCCCGTCGCCGCCGACCGCCCCGCCGCGGACCTGCCGCCCTTCGCCGCCGACCTCGTCCGCGCCCCCGCCGACCTCATGCCCGCCGTACGACGGCTGCTGCGTGGGATCGTCGTCGTCGCCACCCTCGACGAGGCCGTGGAACTGGTCGGCGCCCACCCCGCGCTCACCGCCGTCACCGCCGAGGGCGACCTGCTGGGCGCGCACTTCGCGCACGGCGGGTCGGCCGGCGCGCCCAGTCTGCTGGAGGTGCAGGCGTCGGTGGACGAGGCGGCCGCCGAGCTGGAGGTGCTGGCCGTACGGTGCGAGGAGCTGGCCGGGGCGCAGCAGGCGGCCGTCGGCCGGCGCGCGGAGTGCGCAGCGCTCGTCGAGGAGCTGGGGGAGCGGCGCCGGGCCGCCGACCGGGAGAAGTCGGCCGTGGCGCAGCAGCTCGGCCGGCTGGCCGGCCAGGCCCGGGGGGCCGCCGGTGAGGCCGAGCGGTCCACGGCGGCCGCGGCCCGGGCGCAGGACGCGCTCGACAAGGCCGTACTGGAGGCGGAGGAGCTCGCCGAACGGCTCGCCGTGGCGGAGGAGATGCCGGTCGAGGAGGAACCGGACACCTCCGTGCGCGACCGGCTCGCCGCGGACGGGGCCAACGCCCGGCAGACCGAGATGGAGGCGCGGCTCCAGGTCCGTACGCACGAGGAGCGGGTCAAGTCGCTCGCCGGGCGGGCCGACTCCCTGGACCGGGCGGCCCGCGCCGAACGCGAGGCACGCGCGCGTGCGGAGCAGCGGCGCGCCCGGCTGCGGCACGAGGCGGCCGTCGCGGAGGCCGTCGCCTCCGGCGCCCGGCAGCTGCTCGGGCACGTCGAGGTCTCGCTGCGCCGGGCGGACGAGGAGCGCGTCGCGGCCGAGGCCGCCAAGGCCGGGCGCGAGCAGGAACTGGTCGCCGCCCGCACCGCCGGACGTGACCTCAAGGCGGAGCTCGACAAACTGACGGATTCAGTTCACCGGGGTGAGGTACTCGGCGCCGAGAAGCGGCTGCGGATCGAGCAGCTGGAGACCAAGGCGCTGGAGGAACTGGGTGTGGAACCGGCGGGGCTCATGTCCGAGTACGGACCGCACCAGCCGGTGCCGCCCTCGCCCGCCGCCGAGGGCGAGGAGCTGCCGGACGATCCGGAGCACCCGCGCAACCGGCCCAGGCCGTTCGTCCGCGCGGAGCAGGAGAAGCGGCTGAAGGCCGCCGAGCGCGCCTACCAGCAGCTGGGCAAGGTCAATCCGCTCGCCCTGGAGGAGTTCGCGGCCCTGGAGGAGCGGCACAAGTTCCTCAGCGAGCAGCTGGAGGACCTGAAGAAGACCCGGGCCGACCTCCTCCAGGTGGTGAAGGAGGTCGACGAGCGGGTCGAGCAGGTCTTCACCGAGGCGTACCGGGACACCGCACGTGAGTTCGAAGGCGTCTTCGGCCGGCTGTTCCCCGGTGGCGAGGGACGGCTGCTGCTCACCGACCCCGACAACATGCTCACCACGGGTGTGGACGTCGAGGCGCGGCCGCCGGGCAAGAAGGTCAAGCGGCTGTCGCTGCTCTCCGGCGGTGAGCGGTCGCTGACGGCCGTCGCGCTGCTGGTGTCGATCTTCAAGGCGCGGCCGAGCCCGTTCTATGTGATGGACGAGGTCGAGGCGGCGCTGGACGACACCAACCTCCAGCGTCTGATCCGCATCATGCAGGAGCTCCAGGAGGCTTCGCAGCTGATCGTGATCACGCACCAGAAGCGCACGATGGAGGTCGCCGACGCGCTCTACGGCGTGTCCATGCAGGGCGACGGTGTCTCGAAGGTCATCTCCCAGCGCCTTCGGTAGTCGCACGCGGGCTGCACCAGCTCGGAGTCATGCCCGCGTACATCCCCAGCTCATTCACTACTTGAACACATACTGGGCCTCCCCTGTCCATAAGCTCACACTCTCAGGATTATTAACTTCGAAACTTGAAGGCATATTCTCTGCGACGTTGCTTATACCTTCAGGTGGTGGGCGGCGTGTTCCTGTGCGCCACTGGAACCATCACCAAGGGCTTGCCCCCACATCACCGGCAGCGACGCCGGTGGCCCGAGGAGTCAGACGTGACCAGCACAGCGCAGGTACCCCCACCCGGAGCCAGGACGGCTCACCCCGACCATCTCGGGCATGTCGTCTTCATCGCGGCCGCGGCCGCGATGGGCGGCTTCCTCTTCGGCTACGACAGCGCTGTGATCAACGGTGCCGTCGAGGCCATCCGCAGCCGCTACGACATCGGCTCCGCCGCGCTGGCGCAGGTCATCGCCATCGCGCTGATCGGCTGCGCCATCGGCGCGGCGACCGCGGGCCGGATAGCCGACCGCATCGGCCGCATCCGCTGCATGCAGATCTCCGCCGCCCTGTTCACGGTCAGCGCGGTCGGTTCCGCACTGCCGTTCGCGCTGTGGGACCTCGCCTTCTGGCGCATCGTCGGCGGCTTCGCCATCGGCATGGCCTCCGTCATCGGCCCCGCCTACATCGCCGAGGTCTCCCCGGCCGCGTACCGCGGTCGGCTCGGCTCCTTCCAGCAGGCCGCGATCGTCGTCGGCATCGCCATCTCGCAGCTGGTGAACTGGGGCATCCTGAACGCCGCGGGCGGCGACCAGCGCGGTCAGCTGCTGGGCGTGGAGGCCTGGCAGGTCATGCTCGGCGTCATGGTCGTCCCGGCCGCCCTGTACGGCCTGCTCTCCTTCGCGATCCCCGAGTCGCCGCGCTTCCTGATCTCCGTGGGCAAGGAGGAGCGCGCCCTTGAGGTCCTCAAGGAGGTCGAGGGCGACAGGACCGACCTGAAGGCCCGGGTCGCCGAGATCGAGCTCGCCATGAAGAGCGAGCACAAGTCCACCTTCAAGGACCTGCTCGGCGGCTCCTTCTTCTTCAAGCCGATCGTCTGGGTCGGTATCGGCCTGTCGGTCTTCCAGCAGTTCGTCGGCATCAACGTCGCGTTCTACTACTCCTCGACGCTGTGGCAGTCGGTCGGCGTCGACCCGACCGACTCGTTCTTCTACTCCTTCACCACGTCGATCATCAACATCATCGGCACCGTGATCGCGATGATCTTCGTGGACCGCATCGGCCGCAAGCCGCTGGCCCTGATCGGTTCGGTCGGTATGGTCGTCGGCCTCGCACTGGAGGCCTGGGCGTTCTCGTTCGACCTCGTCGACGGCAAGCTGCCGGCCACCCAGGGCTGGGTCGCCCTGATCGCCGCCCACGTGTTCGTCCTCTTCTTCGCCCTGTCCTGGGGCGTGGTCGTCTGGGTCTTCCTCGGCGAGATGTTCCCGAACCGGATCCGCGCCGCCGCCCTGGGCGTGGCCGCCTCCGCGCAGTGGATCGCCAACTGGGCCATCACCGCGAGCTTCCCGTCGCTGGCCGACTGGAACCTCTCCGCGACCTACGTGATCTACACGATCTTCGCCGCGCTCTCCATCCCGTTCGTCCTGAAGTTCGTGAAGGAGACGAAGGGCAAGGCGCTGGAGGAGATGGGCTGACCGCCCACCCCGTGAGCCCGGGGAGAAGGGCCAAGTCCCCGCTGCCCCTCTCCCCGTTCCCCGTGGGACCTGCCGCCCCGGCTCAGCCGCCGAGCCGGGGCAGCACGTCCTCGCAGAACAGCCGCAGACTGCGCCGGCCCTCCTCGACGGGCATCCCGCCGGCCAGCGGGTGCAGGACCAGGTTGTCCAGGCCCTGCGCCACGCACTCCTCCGGCGTCAGGACGCGGTACACCCCCTCGGCGCGCAACTGCTCCACCGTGGTGGCCGAGGACCGCACGGCCGACCGGATGTCGCCGGACTGCCAGGAGGCGTAGGTACGGGCCTCGTGCAGGAAGTGGTTCCCGTACGCGGCCCAGACCCGGTCCGGATCCTCGGCGATGTGCAGCAGCGGGGTCTCGGCCGCGGGCATCATCGTCCAGCCCTCGGTGCCGTACTCCGCGAGCCGGTCCTTGTAGTACGCCTCCAGCTCCGGCAGATGCGCGCTGGGGAAGAACGGCAGCCCCAGGCGCGCGGCCCGGCGGGCGGCGGCCTGCGAGGAACCGCCGACCAGCAGCAGGGGATGCGGTGCGGTGAACGGGCGCGGGGTGACCCGCACGGTACGGCCCCGGTAGGTGAACTCCTCGCCGGTCCACGCCTTCAGGACCGTCTCCAGCAGCTCGTCCTGGAGACGGCCGCGCCGCCGCCAGTCCACCCCGAACATGGCGTACTCCTCGGGCCGGTACCCGATCCCGGCCACGGTCACCAGCCGCCCGCCGCTCAGCAGGTCCAGTACGGCGATGTCCTCCGCCAGCCGCAGCGGGTCGTACAGCGGGCCGATCACCGCCGAGACCGTCACCGCCAGCCGCCGGGTCGCGCCGAGCAGGGCGCCCGCGAAGGCGAACGGCGACGGCAGCCAGTTGTCGGCGACGCCGTGGTGCTCCTCGGTCTGCACGGTGGTGATCCCGTGGTCGTCGGCGTACCGCGCCATCTCCAGGGCCGCCGCGTAGCGCTCGTGCAGCGCCGCGGGCGTGGCGTCGGGGGCGACGAGATTGAGGCGTACGACGGTGACGGGCATGGGTCCCCCTTCGGGTCGGCGAGGAGGACGGTAGCTGACGACTCGTCAGATTGCCATGCGGTGGCCCGTCCGGCCCGGGTCCGCGGGGCGGCGCGCCGGGCTGGAGGAAACCACAAGCTGGGCCCTGCCTGGGTCCATGACAGATACTGGACGGGTTATGGAAACCGTCATCCTTGCTGTAGTCATCGCCGTGGTCGTGCTCGGCGCGATCGGCGCGCTCGTCGTCGGCAGCCGACGGACGAAGTCGCTGCCCCCGCCGCCGCCCTCCGCGCCCGACATCACCGCGCCTCCGGCCGAACCGCAGGTCGGCGAAGAGGCCGAGACGCCGCGTGAAGAACCGCGCCGCACGATAGAGGAGGTGGATCTTCCGGAGGCCTCGGCCCCGGTAGCCGTCGAGGAGCCCGCCGCCGAAGAAGCTCCGGTCATCGAGATCCCGGAGCCCACCGCCGGGCGGCTCGTCCGTCTGCGCGCCCGACTCTCCCGCTCGCAGAACGCCCTGGGCAAGGGCCTGCTCACCCTGCTGTCGCGCGAGCACCTCGACGACGACACCTGGGAGGAGATCGAGGACACGCTGCTCACCGCCGACGTCGGCGTGATGCCCACCCAGGAGCTGGTCGAACGGCTGCGCGAACGGGTGAAGGTGCTCGGCACCCGCACCCCCGAGCAGCTGCGCGGCCTGCTGCGCGAAGAGCTGCTCACGCTGGTCGGCACCGATTTCGACCGCACGGTCAGGACCGAGCCCGAGACCAGCAAGCCCGGCATCGTGATGGTCGTCGGCGTCAACGGCACCGGCAAGACCACCACCACCGGCAAGCTCGCCCGGGTCCTGGTCGCCGACGGCCGGACGGTCGTCCTCGGCGCCGCCGACACCTTCCGTGCCGCCGCCGCCGAGCAGCTCCAGACCTGGGGCGAGCGGGTCGGCGCCCACACCGTGCGCGGGCCCGAGGGCGGCGACCCCGCCTCCGTCGCCTTCGACGCGGTGAAGGAGGGCAAGGACATGGGGGCGGACGTCGTCCTCATCGACACCGCCGGCCGGCTGCACACCAAGACCGGGCTCATGGACGAGCTGGGCAAGGTCAAGCGCGTGGTCGAGAAGCAGGCCCCGCTCGACGAGGTGCTGCTCGTCCTCGACGCCACCACCGGCCAGAACGGGCTCGTGCAGGCCCGGGTGTTCGCCGAGGTCGTCGACATCACCGGCATCGTGCTGACCAAGCTGGACGGCACGGCCAAGGGCGGCATCGTGGTCGCGGTCCAGCGCGAGCTGGGCGTGCCGGTCAAGCTGATCGGGCTCGGCGAGGGTGCCGACGACCTGGCGCCGTTCGAGCCGGAAGCGTTCGTCGATGCCCTTATCGGGGAGTGACCCCCACCCGGCCGTCCGGCCGGTGAACGACGGGCCACCCGGCCTCTGGGCGAACGCCCGGCCGGGTCCCCGAACGGAGAAGGGCCCCACCGCATGGTGCAGATGC
>NZ_JBEOWS010000291.1:0-12587 GCF_040296125.1 Streptomyces sp. NPDC002265
TGGGCGCACAGCGCGAGTCACCTGACGACCTGACCCCCTACCGGGCGGCTCTGGAGCGCCTGTCCGCCGATCCGAACCAGCATCTGATGGTGGCGGTGCGCGAGGGCCGAGTGATCGGCACACTCCAGCTGACGATCGTTCCCGGCCTCTCCCACAAGGGCGCCACCCGCTCGATCATCGAAGGCGTACGCATACACAGCGACGAGCGCGGCAGCGGCCTGGGAACCCGATTCATCCAGTGGGCGGTCGACGAGTCCCGACGTCTGGGTTGTCGGCTGGTGCAGCTGACCTCCGACTCGTCCCGCACAGACGCACATCGCTTCTACGAGCGGCTCGGTTTCACCGCGTCGCATGTCGGCTTCAAGCTCCACCTCTGACGCAAACGAGCGGTCTGTTCCACGTGAAACAGACCGCTCTCCCGTCCTCGACGGATTCCTGGCGCTCTACTGGCGCGGCTTGAGACCCCGCCATCCGTCCGGGTCCACTCCACCGGGCACCGAAGCCGTCCTGTCGTAGGGCTGACGCGTGAACACGAACGACCCGAGATCCAGGTGGTCCACGGATCCGTCCGGGCGTCGTACGGCCTTCAGGAGCTCTCCGGCGTAGTAGCCCTCCAGCCCCGTCCAGGTGCCGTCCCCATTCGCCCGGAAGCGTGAGCGTCGGCCGATGCCGGACAGCGGCTCCAGCGAGGCCGCCCCGTCGGCTGTCAGGCGCAGCGCAAAGGCCTGGGTCCCCCAGTACCACTGCCCCGTCAACTCCAGCTCCGCCGGAGAGACTTCGGGCAACGGCCGCCAGGGCGCTGGAATACGCGGCTCCGCCTCCGCGACGATGCGGACGAGATCGGCGCCCACGGCACCCAGCAGCGGCCCGGAGGTGCAGTTGGCCAACACCACCGCGGCGACGTCGTCCTCCACGCTGATGGTCAGGTTCGCGAGAAAGCCGGGCAGCGAACCGGAGTGACCGACGAGGAGTCGCCCACCACGCTGCTGGATCTGCATGCCGAGGCCGTAGCTGACGCCGTCCGTCACGTCCGGGGTCTCGGCGGGGGCAGCCGGCGTCCGCATCTCCCGCACGGTGTCGGCACTCAGCACGCGGTCGTCCCCCCGGGCCATGAAGACGGCGAAGCGGGCCAGGTCACCGGTCGTGGACCAGAGCTGTCCGGCCGGCGCCATGATCCCCAGATCCTGCACGGGCTCGGGGAGCAGCGCGTCGGCCCACGGATGCACCGCCCATCCCCCCGCATGGGGCTCCTGAGGCTGGGCACTCGTCCGCTCCAGCCCCAGGGGTTGCAGGACTTCACGCCGAAGGACGTCCTCCCACGGGGCGCCGTGCAGCTTCTCCACCAGCGCTCCCAGCAGGGTGTATCCGGGATTCGAGTAGTGGAACCGGCGGCCGACAGGGTGCAGAAGAGGCTGTTCACCGAGCACATCGGCGAGTTCCGGCCGCAGCGATCCCGGGGTGCGCTCCCACCAGGGAGCGGGCGACTCGGCCGCGAGCCCGCCGGTGTGGGCGAGCAGATCGGCGATGGTGACCTCGCCCGCGCCGGTCCCCGGCAGATGCTTCTCCAGCGGATCGCCCAGATCCAACAGGCCCGCGTCACGCAGTCGCAGGACGAGCACAGCAGTGAAGGTCTTGGTGATCGAGCCGATCCGGTACTGCACATGCTCGTCCGGCCCGTGCCCGTCCACGGAGGTCCGGGCGCCGTGCCAGACGGCCTGCCCGTCCCGTACGACGGTCGCGACCAGCGACGGCGCCCGCCCCTCCGCCTGGGCCACGGCAATGCGGTGGAGCAGCGCACGGCACGTGCCGGGCAGCAGTTGTTCCTGAGAAGACGTCATGGCCCCAGTCCACCCGGCACGGCAACCCACGTCGAATCCATTTCGCCGGAGCCGCCCTGGATCAGGTCTGTGCCATGTCCACGAATCGCGAGTAGTGGCCCTGGAAGGCCACGGTGATCGTCGCCGTCGGGCCGTTACGGTGCTTGCCCACGATGATGTCCGCCTCGCCCGCGCGCGGTGACTCCTTCTCGTAGGCGTCCTCGCGGTGCAGCAGGATCACCATGTCGGCGTCCTGCTCGATGGAGCCGGACTCACGCAGGTCGGACACCATCGGCTTCTTGTCCGTGCGCTGCTCGGGACCACGGTTGAGCTGGGAGAGCGCGATCACCGGCACCTCCAGCTCCTTGGCGAGGAGCTTGAGGTTTCGGGACATGTCCGAGACCTCCTGCTGACGGCTCTCGGAGCGCTTGGACCCACCGGCCTGCATCAGCTGGAGATAGTCGATGATCACCAGCTTGATGTCGTTGCGCTGCTTGAGCCGACGGCACTTCGCGCGGATCTCCATCATCGACAGGTTCGGGGAGTCGTCGATGAAGAGCGGCGCGGACGACACCTCGGGCATCCGTCGCGCCAGCCGGGTCCAGTCCTCGTCCGTCATGGTGCCGGACCGCATGTGGTGCAGCGCGACACGGGCCTCCGCGGACAGCAGACGCATCGCGATCTCGTTGCGGCCCATTTCGAGGGAGAAGATGACGCTCGGCAGGTTGTGCTTGATCGACGCGGCTCGGGCGAAGTCCAGGGCGAGGGTCGACTTACCCATGGCGGGCCGGGCGGCGATGACGATCATCTGGCCGGGGTGCAGGCCGTTGGTGAGCGAGTCGAGGTCGGTGAAGCCGGTGGGCACACCGGTCATCTCCCCGCTGCGCGAGCCGATCGCCTCGATCTCGTCGAGCGCGCCCTCCATGATGTCGCCCAGCGGCAGATAGTCCTCGCTGGTGCGCTGCTCGGTGACCGCGTAGATCTCGGCCTGGGCCCGGTTGACGATCTCGTCCACATCGTCGTCGGCCGCGTAGCCCATCTGGGTGATGCGGGTGCCGGCCTCGACGAGACGGCGGAGCACCGCCCGCTCGTGAACGATCTCCGCGTAGTACTCGGCGTTGGCCGCCGTCGGCACGGTCTGGACGAGCGTGTGCAGATACGAGGCGCCGCCGACCTTGTTGATCTCACCACGCTTGGTGAGCTCCGCGGCGATGGTGATCGGGTCGGCCGGCTCGCCCTTGGCGTAGACGTCGAGGATCGCCTGAAAGATCGTTTCATGGGCGGGCTTGTAGAAGTCGTGGCCCTTGAGGACCTCGACGACGTCGGCGATGGCGTCCTTGGACAGCAGCATGCCGCCGAGGACGGACTGCTCGGCGTCGAGGTCCTGCGGGGGGACGCGCTCGAAGGCGGCGCCCCCGCCCTCCCACACGCCGTCGTCCCGGCCCCGGTCGTGCTGCTCGCCACGGCTGCGACCGCCGTCGGCACGGCGGCGGGACGTGGGCAGACGATCACTGGGACCACTGTCGGCCCACGGATCGTCCAAGGGCTCGGAAATGCTCACCGAGCCACCTCCTCCCGTCCGCGGAGCGGACCTCGCCGCGCTACTCATTTCTACGGCACGGCACTGACAGATGAGAGGCCCTGACTCCGGTTCCGGCACGTCTGTTTTGTGATGGTTCTCTGGCCGACGAGCGGAGCGGGCGCCGGACCACGGTAGGCCTGCGGGCACCGTCAGCCAATCTGGTTATCCACAGGCCATGTGGACGACGGGCCCGATGCTGTGGAGAACTTCGCAAAACCTGTGTACGACCCGGTGGACAGGCCTGTGAACAAGCTCCCATCCTCACCAGAACAAGCGTCTTGACCAGGCACTTTCCCATCCACGGGCTGTGCAGAAGAAAAACTTTCCCAGTCGGGCCAAGATCCCCTCGAACGCTGCGCGAAAGTCCACACCGCCTGAAGCGCTGTAAGGGTCGCTAATGCTTTGTATCTCTTACCTGTGGACGGTTAGATTAGTGCTCATGACACAGGCTCCCGCGCCCGCCAGGGCCGCCCGGCGACAACACGACCGCGAGATCGTCGCGCTGGCCGTTCCGGCCTTCGGCGCACTCGTCGCCGAGCCCCTCTTCGTCCTGGCCGACAGCGCCATCGTGGGCCATCTCGGCACCTCGCAACTGGCCGGACTCGGCATCGCCTCTGCTCTTCTCACCACAGCCGTCAGCGTCTTCGTCTTCCTCGCCTACGCCACCACGGCAGCCGTGGCACGCCGCGTCGGCGCAGGCGATCTCCAGGCAGCCATCCGTCAGGGCATGGACGGCATCTGGCTGGCGCTGTTGCTCGGGGCCGTCGTCATCGTCACCGTGCTTCCCTCTGCTCCAGCCCTCGTGAACCTCTTCGGCGCATCGAACACGGCGGCTCCGTACGCGACCACCTATCTGCGCATCTCCTCGCTCGGCATCCCGGCCATGCTGGTCGTGCTAGCCGCCACCGGAGTGCTGCGCGGCCTGCAGAACACCAGAACACCGCTCTACGTCGCCATCGGTGGCTTCATCGCCAACGCGGTGCTGAACACGGGCCTCGTCTATGGCGTCGGACTCGGCATCGCCGGTTCCGCCTGGGGCACCGTCATCGCGCAGTACGGCATGGCCGCCGTCTATCTCGTGGTGGTCGTCCGTGGAGCCCGCAAGCACGGAGCCTCGCTGCGCCCCGATGCCAAGGGAATAAGGGCCTGTGCACAGGCCGGCGTACCTCTGCTGGTCCGTACTCTCTCGCTGCGGGCGATCCTGATGATCGCCACGGCCGTAGCGGCCCGGCTCGGCGACGCCGACATCGCGGCACACCAGATCATCCTGTCCCTGTGGAGCCTGCTGGCCTTCGCTCTCGACGCCATCGCGATCGCGGGGCAGGCCATCATCGGACGGTACCTCGGCGCCGACGACGCCCTGGGCGCCCGCGAAGCCTGTCGTCGCATGGTGGAGTGGGGTATCGCCGCAGGCTTCGCACTCGGCCTGCTCGTGGTACTCGCCCGCCCTCTGTTCCTGCCCCTGTTCACCAGCGACGCACTGGTGAAGGACACCGCCCTGCCGGCACTGCTCATGGTGGCGCTCTCGCAGCCCGTCTGCGGCATCGTCTTCGTTCTGGACGGTGTCCTGATGGGAGCGGGCGACGGCCCTTATCTGGCCCGGGCGATGGTGGTGACCCTGGCGGTCTTCGCTCCGGCAGCGCTGCTGGTCCCGCTTCTCGGTGGCGGTCTCACCGCATTGTGGGGAGCCATGACGCTGATGATGACGGTGCGCATGCTGACGCTGTGGCTGCGTACCCGCTCCGGACGCTGGATCGTCACGGGCGCTACGCGCTGACTGTTTCACGTGAAACCGACGTTTCACGTGAAACATGCCCACTGCCGCACCGGCCGCAAGACCGATACGGCGCCCGCAGACTCCCATGCTCCTGCCGACCTCACTCGCTCCAGCCATGCGGAAGGGGCCGCACCCTGACGGGTACGGCCCCTTCCCGGCTGTTCAAGCCAAGCGCGGAGATCAGGCCGCGACGACCTCGATGTTGACCTTGGCGGCAACCTCGGGGTGCAGACGCACGGACGTCTCGTGGGCGCCCAGCGTCTTGATCGGCGAGCCCAGCTCGATGCGGCGCTTGTCGACCTCGGGGCCACCGGAAGCCTTGATCGCCGAGGCGATGTCGGCCGGGGTGACGGAACCGAAGAGACGACCGGCGTCGCCGGAGCGAACGGCCAGGCGGACCTTGACGCCCTCGAGCTGAGCCTTCACGGAGTTGGCCTGCTCGATGGTCTGGATCTCGTGGATCTTGCGAGCACGACGGATCTGCTCGACGTCCTTCTCGCCACCCTTGGTCCAGCGGATAGCGAACTTCCGCGGGATCAGGTAGTTGCGAGCGTAACCGTCCTTGACGTCCACGACGTCGCCCGCGGCACCGAGGCCGGAGACCTCGTGGGTGAGGATGATCTTCATGAGTCGGTCACCCTTCCCTTATCGCGCGGTGGAGGTGTAGGGCAGCAGCGCCATCTCACGGCTGTTCTTGACGGCCGTGGCGACGTCACGCTGGTGCTGCGTGCAGTTGCCGGTCACGCGGCGGGCACGGATCTTGCCGCGGTCGGAAATGAACTTCCGCAGCATGTTCGTGTCCTTGTAGTCCACGTACGTGACCTTGTCCTTGCAGAAAGCGCAGACCTTCTTCTTAGGCTTGCGCACAGGCGGCTTCGCCATGGTGTTTCTCCTGTGTGATCAAGAAGTTGGGATACGACCCGCCTTCGACCCGGTCGGGCCCGAAGGGGCCCGGCCCATGGGCCTAGAAGGGGGGTTCGTCCGAGTAGCCGCCGCCGCTGCCGCCGGAGCTTCCGCCCCAGCCGCCGCCACCACCCTGGTTGCCACCGGCGGGAGCGCCGGAAGCCCACGGGTCGGGGGCGCCGCCACCCTGCTGGCCACCGCCGGAGCCTCCGCCCCAGCCGCCGCCACCCTGGTTGCCACCGCCGCCGTAACCACCCTGGCCGCCGCCCTGGCCGCCCTGGCCACCGCGACCGGTGGTCTTGGCGACCTTGGCCGTGGCGTTGCGCAGGCTGGGGCCGACTTCCTCGACGTCCAGCTCGTAGACCGTGCGATTGACGCCGTCACGGTCCTCGTAGGACCGCTGCTTCAGCCGGCCCTGCACGATGACGCGCATGCCCTTCTGAAGCGACTCGGCGACATTCTCCGCCGCCTGACGCCAGACCGAGCAGGTCAGAAAGAGGCTTTCGCCGTCCTTCCACTCGTTCGTCTGACGGTCGAAGGTGCGGGGAGTGGACGCGACGCGGAACTTCGCGACCGCCGCACCGGACGGGGTGAAGCGCAGCTCGGGGTCATCGACAAGATTGCCGACGACCGTGATGACGGTCTCGCCTGCCATGGGGGAACCTCTCGGCGGGTTTGCTGCTGGCTGCTGGTGCTGCTACTCGAATCCCGAGATCAGCTGAGCGGGAGAGCTCAGTGGGTCTCGGGGCGGAGGACCTTGGTCCGGAGGACCGACTCGTTCAGGTTCATCTGGCGGTCGAGCTCCTTGACGACCGCAGGCTCGGCCTGCAGGTCGATGACCGAGTAGATGCCCTCGGGCTTCTTCTTGATCTCGTACGAGAGACGACGACGGCCCCAGGTGTCGACCTTCTCGACCTTTCCGTTGCCCTCGCGGACGACGGAGAGGAAGTTCTCGATCAGGGGGGCGACAGCGCGCTCCTCCAGATCGGGGTCGAGGATGACCATCACCTCGTAGTGACGCATGTGTAACCCACCTCCTTTGGACTCAGCGGCCACGGTCGTTCCGTGGCAGGAGGGTTGTGATGCGTACGCAACGGTATCGGCCGCCACTGACAATCGGGGGACCGTCCGACGACGGCCCCGCGCTGGCCTGGGCGATCCCTGGCTGAGCCTGGGCAGACACCGGTGCAGACGCTACAGACTACCCGCACACCTGCTTCCGGTTGAAATCCGAGGGCGGGGACCGTCAATCTGTACACATCGGGTGTGTACGGCGCTACGATGCGCCGCCTTCCGCAGGAGGTGCCCTATGGCACAGGCATTGCGACCCAACACCGTCGGCGGTCTCTTCGCCACGGACGGAAAGCCCCACGTTCTCCAGGACACCCTGCTCGCGGTGACCCTGGTGCTGGGCATCACGGCTCTCGTCTCATCCGCTTTCCACAGCCTGCACCTGCTCAGCTCCTGGGCCGGCCTGGTGGGGATCATCACCGGCGCCTACGGCCAGTGGATCTCCGAGACGACCCGCGAGCGCTTCGGGCTGATCCTGGGCCTCGGTGCCTCGGCCCTCGGCTTCTATCTCGGCATGGCGCACGGCGGACTCTTCGGCGGGCTTTTCTGAGTCCGCCGAACCACACGAAGTCACCACACAAGACACCGTGGGGACTGCCACGGATGCCCCGGCCGGTCGCCGTGCCGGGGCATCCCCCCATACGCCCATTCGAGCCGCGCGCACGGCGCAGTAGGCTTCGCGCGAGAGCCGGAGCCCCTGTACCCATGGGGACAGCCCAGCCCGAGGAGCCCCCCGAATGAGCCTGACCCTGAGGACCATCAGTCGCGAACAGCATCTGGCGTACATCCAGAGCCTGCCGGCGGCTAGTCACATGCAGGTTCCGGCCTGGGCCGATGTGAAGGCGGAGTGGCGCTCCGAGAGCCTCGGCTGGTTCGACGAGCGCACCGGCGAAATGGTCGGCGCAGGTCTGGTTCTCTACCGCCAGCTGCCCAAGATCAAGCGCTATCTGGCCTACCTGCCTGAGGGCCCGGTCATCAACTGGTACGCGCCGAACCTGGTCGAGTGGCTCGAGCCGATGCTCGCGCACCTCAAGCAGCAGGGCGCCTTCTCCGTGAAGATGGGCCCCCCGGTGATCATCCGGCGCTGGGAGGCCACCTCCATCAAGGCCGGCATCCAGAACCCGGACGTGAAGCGGCTGCGGGACATCGAGGCCGACTTCATCGAGCCGCGCGCGTTCGAGGTCGCCGACAAGCTGCGCCGCATGGGCTGGCAGCAGGGCGAGGACGGCGGCGCCGGCTTCGGCGACGTCCAGCCCCGCTACGTCTACCAGGTGCCGCTGGCCAACCGCTCCCTGGAAGAGGTCCACAAGAACTTCAACCAGCTGTGGCGCCGCAACATCAAGAAGGCCGAGAAGGCCGGTGTCGAGGTCGTCCAGGGCGGTTACCACGACCTGGAGGAGTGGCAGCGCCTGTACGAGATCACGGCCGTGCGCGACCACTTCAGGCCCCGCCCGCTGTCGTACTTCCAGCGCATGTGGACGGCCCTCAACACCGAGGACCCCAACCGCATGCGGCTGTACTTCGCCCGGCACAACGGCGTGAACCTGTCGGCGGCGACGATGCTGATCGTCGGCGGCCACGTCTGGTACTCCTACGGCGCCTCCGACAACATCGGCCGCGAGTTCCGCCCCTCGAACGCGATGCAGTGGCGGATGCTGCGCGACGCCTACGCGCTCGGCGCCACGGTCTACGACCTGCGTGGAATCTCCGACTCCCTGGACGAGACCGACCACCTCTTCGGCCTGATCCAGTTCAAGGTGGGCACAGGCGGACAGGCCGCCGAATATCTCGGCGAATGGGACTTCCCGCTGAACAAACTGCTCCACAAAGCTCTCGACATCTACATGTCGCGACGCTGAGCTCACGTTCAGTGCTTCCATACCTCTGACACACCGCTGCCACCAGAAAGGTTCCAGGTCCGGCCATGGCGCTCACCCTCTACGTCGACACCGCGCGCTGGCGGGCGCACCACAAGCACGTGCAGGAGCAGTTCCCGGGACTCGTCCCGGTCTGCAAGGGCAACGGCTACGGCTTCGGCCACGAGCGGCTGGCGGAAGAGGCCACGCGGCTGGGCACGGACGTCCTGGCCGTCGGCACGACGTACGAGGCCGCACGCATCAAGGACTGGTTCGGCGGCGATCTGCTGGTGCTGACGCCGTACCGGCGCGGGGAGGAGCCCGTGCCGCTGCCGGACCGGGTGATCCGCTCGGTGTCGTCCATCGACGGTGTGTACGGCCTGGTCGGCGCCCGGGTGGTCATCGAGGTGATGTCCTCGATGAAGCGGCACGGCATCAGTGAGCAGGACCTGCCCCAGCTGCACTCCGCCATCGAGAACGTCCGTCTCGAGGGCTTCGCGATCCATCTGCCGCTGGACCGGACCGACGGCTCGGACGCCGTCGAGGAGGTCATCGGCTGGATGGACCGGCTGCGCGCGGCCCGGCTGCCGCTGCACACCATGTTCGTCAGCCACCTCAAGGCACAGGAACTCGCCAGGCTGCAACAGCAGTTCCCGCAGACCCGCTTCCGTGCCCGCATCGGCACGCGGCTGTGGCTGGGGGACCACGATGCCACCGAGTACCGGGGCGCCGTCCTGGACGTCACGCGCGTGGCCAAGGGCGACCGGTTCGGCTACCGGCAGCAGAAGGCGGCCTCCGAGGGCTATCTGGTGGTCGTGGCGGGCGGTACGTCGCACGGGGTGGGGCTGGAGGCTCCCAAGGCCCTGCACGGCGTCATGCCGCGCGCCAAGGGCGTCGCCCGCGCCGGCCTGGCCACGGTGAACCGGAACCTCTCGCCGTTCGTCTGGGACGGCAAGCAGCGCTGGTTCGCCGAGCCGCCGCACATGCAGGTCTCCATCCTGTTCGTACCCGCGGACTCCGCGGAGCCGAAGGTCGGCGAGGAGCTGGTGGCCCATCTGCGGCACACCACCACGCAGTTCGACCGCATCGTCGACCGCTGAGCGGTACGGGTCCGGCCCCGAGCCGCGCGCAGACGCCGAAGGCCGTACACGGACTCTCCGTGTACGGCCTTTCGTGTGACCTGTCGGCGCTCTGTTCGCTCAGAGCGAACCGTCGGTCGGCTCCTGCTTGCCCCACTCCACCTGAGGACCGTCGAACGGGACGGCGTGCCTGGGCGGATGGGTCGCCGAGCCGAGCACGAAGACGTCCTCCGCGCCGTCGAGCACCCCGCCCGAGGGGTCGTCGTCGCCCGCCCTGCGCACCACGTCCCGCTCCGGCATGAGGATGTCCCGCACGACGACGGCGCACAGGTACAGCGTCCCCAGCAGATGCACGCCGATGGCCCAGTGATAGCCGTCGGTCGGCAGACCCTTGTGGGCGTCCCCGCTGGTCGTGTACGCGAGGTACAGCCAGATCCCCAGGAAGTACGCCACCTCGCAGGCCTGCCAGATCAGGAAGTCCCGCCACTTCGGCCGGGCCAGCACGGCCAGCGGCACCAGCCACAGCACGTACTGCGGGGAGTACACCTTGTTGGTGAGGATGAACGCCGCGACGATCAGAAAGGCCAGCTGCGCGAAGCGCGGCCGGCGCGGAGCGGTGAAGGTCAGGGCCGCGATGCCCACGCAGCAGAGCAGCACCAGGAGCGTGGCCACGGTGTTGACCGTGTCGGTGCTGAGCGGCTGGGTCGAGTTCTGCGCCATGATCAGCCAGAAGGATCCGAAGTCGACGCCCCGCTCCTGGCTGAACGTATAGAACTTCGACCAGCCCTCGAATGCGAAGAGCATCACCGGCAGGTTCACCACGACCCAGGAGACCGCCGCGCCTCCCAAAGCCTTGCCGAAGTCCCGCCACTTGCCCGCACGCCAGCACAGCAGGAACAGCGGGCCGAGCAGGAAGACGGGATAGAGCTTGGCGGCCGTGGCGAGCCCCAGGAGAACGCCGAAGGCGAGGGAACGGCCCCGCGACCACATCAGCATCGCGGCGGCGGTCAGAGCGACCGCCAGGAGGTCCCAGTTGATGGTGGCGGTCAGCGCGAAGGCCGGCGCCAGGGCGACCAGCAGGCCGTCCCAGGGGCGACGGGCGTGGGTGCGGGAGACACAGACGACGATGACGGCCGCACAGGCCATCAGCATCCCCGCGTTGACCATCCAGTACCACTGCTCCTGGTGCTGGATGGTGCCGCTTCCGGGCGTCAGCCAGGCAGCCACCTCCATGAACACACCCGTCAGCACCGGGTATTCGAGGTACTGCATGTCGCCGGGCAGCTTGTCGAAGTACGGCACGAGCCCGTCGGCGAATCCGCGCCCCTGATAGAGGTGCGGGATGTCCGAGTAGCAGGCGTGCGTGTACTGGGAGCTGGCACCGAAGAACCAGCCGCTGTTGTAGCACGGCATCTTCTGGACAAGACCGAGGGCGAACATCCCGATCGCCACAAGCGCGACGACCCGTACCGGGGTCCACCAGGACGTCCCCAGCAGGGCACGCCGCCCGATGGGACCGCCGATCAGCTCGCTGGCGGCCGCCGCGACCTCGTCGTCCCTGGTCGGCCGCACCGGATCGGGCTCGTGCACGCTCGTCGATGTCGATTCTGCACTGGGCATGGGGCACATCCTGCCGTACGCACCTAGGAATACGCCGAGGGCCGCCACACCTGAATCGGTGCGACGGCCCTCGTTTCACGTGAAACATTCGGGCGTTTCACGTGAAACACCCATGCCGGGGGGGGCGGGAGCGGTTATCCGGACGACCCGAAGATGGTTCCGCTGCCGTTTCCGTTGCCGTTGCCTCTGGTGGTGTCGGCCGTGTCCGTGGCCGTCGGCGACGATGTCACGCCGCCGACCGTGGTACCGCCGTCCGTGGTGCCGGCGTCGGTAGTGCCGCCGTTGTTACCACCGTTGCTGTTGTTGCAGAACCGAGTGAACCGGCAGGTCTCGCTCGCCGAGGGAGACGGGATGGTCAGCGTCTGCGAAGGCGTCGGGCTCGGGCTCGCCTCCTCGCTCTCGGTGGCCGAGGGCGTCGGGGACGGCGAGGGCTCCGCGTTGACGACCTCACCGATGGGCTCGGGAGTCGGGAACTTCTCCGCCTCCTCGCCCTTCAGTGCCTCCGCCATGTAGTCGTGCCAGATCTGGGCCGGGAACGACGCACCGTGGATCTTCTTCTGGCCGCCCGTTCCGTACATCTCGAGGAACGTGCGGTTCTTCTTGGTCTCGTCGTCGTCGTACCGGAACATCGTGATCGACGTGGACAGCTGCGGGGTGTAACCCACGAACCAGGCCGACTTGTTGCCGTCGGTGGTACCGGTCTTGCCCGCCACATCACGGCCGGGCAGCTGGGCGTTGGTACCCGTGCCCTTCTCGACCACGGTCTTCAGGACATCGGTGACGTTGTCGGCGACCGCCGGGGTGAAGGCCTCTTCGGACTTGACCTTGTGCGTGTAGACCGGGCCGTCCTTGCTGGTCACCGACTGGACGGAGTACGGGCTC
>NZ_JBEOWS010000292.1:0-12572 GCF_040296125.1 Streptomyces sp. NPDC002265
CCCGGAGGTCCCGGCCTCCCGCCGGTCCCGTCCTCCTGACGAGGTCAGTTCTCCTCGGCGCCGCCGGTGCCGGTGCCGGTGCGGCGGGCGTAGGCGCGGGCGGCGCGGGCGCGGTCGCCGCACCGGGTGGAGCACCAGTGGCGGCGGCCGTGCCGCAGCAGATAGCGGTTGCAGGGCGGTGAGCCGCAGGCGGTGAGCCGGTCCGCGTCGGCGCCGGTGAGCAGGTCGGCGGCGTCGGCGGCAAGGGTGGCCAGGGCGCGCTCGACGATCCGGGTGGTGGGGTGGGACAGGGCCCGGTGCAGACCGCGGGTGGCGTCCCAGTTCAGCAGGGATACCGCGGGCGCCCGGGTGAGCGCGTCGTTGAGGCCGTTCAGGGCCCCGCCGGGGGCGGGGTGGCCCTCGACCCGGGAGGAGATCAGGGCGCGGATCTGTTCGCGCAGTGAGCGCAGCTGGGCGGCGCAGGTCTCGCGCAGTTCCGCCTCGACCGGCGCGAGGCCGTGGTCGACCAGCCACCGGGTCGCGGCGGCGGGGGTACCCAGCAGGTCGAGGACCTGCCCGCCGGGCAGCGCGAGGGCGCTGTTGGCGAGGTCGAGGGCGGGGTACCGCTCCGCCCCGGGCGCGATCGGCATCCCGCTCTCCTCGGACGTCACGGCCCCCTGGGTCCCCTCGTGCTCCTCGGGCTCCACGGCCCCGGTCTTTCGCATGGCTCTCATGGTACGTCTTGCATCCATCCGTGAGAAGCGACTACCGTCTCTCACGGATAAACGACTTCTCATCCGTGAGGTGTTTTCTGATGACCCCTGTCGACGCGACCGCCGAACAGATTCCCGTCCGGGTCTTCGGCGGCCCGACCGCACTGATCGAGTACGGCGGGCTGCGCTTCCTCAGCGACCCGACCTTCGACGGGACCGGTCACTACCCGACCCCCGGCGGGCCGACCCTGACCAAGACCGCCCCGTCCCCCGTCGAGCCGGGCGACCTCGGCCCCGTGGACGCGGTGCTGCTCTCGCACGACGAACACCCCGACAACCTCGACCGCTCCGGCCGGGCCCTGCTCGCGGAGGTGCCGCTCACCCTCACCACCCGGGGCGGCGCGGGCCGGCTGGGCGGCACGGCCCGCGGGCTGGCCCCCTGGGAGTCCGTGCGACTGGACCGGCCCGGCGGCGGCTCCGTCACCGTCACCGCCGCCCCCGCCCTGCACGGACCCGAGGGCGCCGAGCCGATCTCCGGCGAGGTCATCGGCTTCCTGCTGACCTCGGACGACCTGCCCACGGTCTACGTCAGCGGGGACAACGCCTCGCTCGACCTGGTCAGGGAGATCGCGGACCGGTTCGGCCCGGTGGACACGGCCGTGCTCTTCGCGGGGGCGCCCCGCATCCAGCCCCTCTTCGACGGCGCCCTGCTCGTGCTCGACGGCGCCGGAGCCGCCGAGGCCGCCGGGATTCTCGGCGCCCGTCGGGTCGTACCCGCGCACTGCGACAGCTGGGCGCACTTCACGGAGACCCGTGAGGACCTGGTCGCGGCGTTCGAGGCGGCGGGAGTGGCGGACCGGCTGCAACTGGACTGAACCGGCACCGCCCGACACCGCCGGCCCGGGCGGGTCCGCCGGGCGTGGAAACGGCGAGGGCGGAGCCCGTGAGCTCCGCCCGTTCGTAAGGAAATCTCAGGTCACGGCCACACCAGGCAGTACGGCTGGTGCCCCGCCTCGTGCAGTCGGTGGGAGAAGTCCTGCCACTCGTGCAGGAGCTGGTAGACGTTGAAGGCGTCCCGCGGGCCGCCCCGGTCCGGCACGGTCGACCAGATGAACGCCGCCGCGCCCACCGCCTCCTCGCCGACGTCGCGCAGGGGGTCGACGACCGTCGTCGGGAGCTTCACGACCGCGTAGTCGGGGTGCAGGACGACCAGTTCCAAGGGGGGCACCTTGTTGAGGGGGACACCCTGGATGCCGGTCAGCACCATGGCCGCCATCGTCTCCGGCTTGATCTTGGTGAACATGCCACCCATGCCGAGCTCGTCGCCGCCGAGTTCCTCGGGGCGCATCGAGATCGGGACGCGGGCCGCCGTCGCGCCGTCCGGCGCGCCGAAGTATTTGTACGTCACCCCCACCCGACCACCATTCCTGCTACCGGTCCTGAGCCGGTCGACCTCACGGTCGAGCCGGTCGGACTCCATCGGTGCACCATGTGCCTGAAGTGTTTCGTGCGGCTCCTCCGCCTCGCGCCGGTGTTTTCCCCGTTGGGCGCGTCGAGGACCCAGACCGTCAGTCCCCTCGCCCAGCCCGCCACCGCGATGCATATCTCCACCCGACTGCTTTTCTAGGACGCGTGGCCCCCGCCGCGCAACCCGATCATCGTGACAGTGACCTCCCCCACGGTCGCTCGCCGAAACGTGCGCTGAAACAACGGCCCACAGGATCTTCGCAGTCGCGAGCGAGCCCCTGTGCGGGCCCCTGAGCGAGCTCCTGGGCAGGCCTTCGAGCGAGCCCGGGCAGGCGCTCGCGGTCCGGCACGGCTCGGCCCGTCCGTAGCTCTGTGTATCAGGTGCCAGTTTCGCAGATGGTACGGGGCGGTCCACCGATTTGCCCGGTCCGGTCCCGGTCGGCCGTCTTCTCCGCTCGGACCGTTCCGGCTCGGGCACGCTCGGTCACGGCCCCGCGCCCGGCCGGTGCGCGGGGCGCCCCGCTGCTCCCTGCCGTTCCCCGGCCCTGGCCTACCCTGAGGAGGTCACGCAGCAAGCGGAGTCCGAACAAGTCGGAGAAGGTCGGAGAAGTCGCAGGTCATGAGCGAATCGCCCTCTTCAGGAGCGCCCTATCCCTACGAAGCGCCTGCCTCGCAGGCCCTGTTCGACCGCGCGGCCGCCGTCACGCCGGGCGGGGTGAACTCCCCGGTCCGCGCCTTCCGCGCGGTGGGCGGTACGCCCCGGTTCATGGTGTCCGGTACCGGTCCGTACCTGACCGACGCGGACGGCCGGGAGTACGTCGACCTCGTCTGTTCCTGGGGCCCGATGATCCTCGGCCACGCGCACCCCGAGGTCGTCGCCGCGGTGCAGGAGGCCGTCTCCCGCGGCACTTCCTTCGGTACTCCCGGTGAGGGCGAGGTCGCGCTCGCCGAGGAGATCGTCGCGCGGGTCGAGCCCGTGCAGCAGGTGCGGCTGGTCTCCAGCGGCACCGAGGCCACCATGTCCGCGATCCGGCTCGCGCGCGGCTTCACCCGGCGGGCCAAGGTGATCAAGTTCGCCGGCTGCTACCACGGGCACGTCGACTCCCTGCTGGCCGCGGCCGGCAGCGGGGTGGCCACCTTCGCGCTGCCCGACACCCCCGGCGTCACCGGCGCCCAGGCCGGCGACACCATCGTGCTGCCGTACAACGACCTGGAGGCGGTGCACGAGGCGTTCCACCGGCACCCGGGGGAGATCGCCTGCGTGATCACCGAGGCGTCGCCGGGCAACATGGGCGTCGTACCGCCGCTGCCCGGCTTCAACCAGGGCCTGAAGGACGCCTGCGCGCAGAACGGCGCGCTGTACATCTCCGACGAGGTGATGACCGGCTTCCGCACCAGCAGGGCCGGCTGGTACGGGATCGACGGGGTCAAGCCCGACCTGATGACCTTCGGCAAGGTCATGGGCGGCGGCTTCCCGGCCGCGGCCTTCGGCGGCCGCGCCGACGTCATGGAGCACCTCGCGCCCGCCGGGCCGGTCTACCAGGCGGGCACCCTCTCCGGGAACCCCGTCGCCACCGCCGCCGGTCTCGCGCAGCTGCGCCTGCTCGACGACGCCGCGTACGTCAAGGTCGACGCCGTGTCGCGGCAGATCCAGGCGCTCGTGTCCGAGGCGCTGGGCAAGGAGGGCGTCGCGCACACGCTGCAGACCGCCTCCAACATGTTCTCCGTCTTCTTCACGGACCGCCCGGTCCGCAACTACGAGGACGCCAAGGCGCAGGAGTCCTTCCGCTTCACCGCCTTCTTCCAGTCGCTGCTGGCGAACGGCGTCTATCTGCCGCCCTCGTCCTTCGAGTCCTGGTTCGTCTCCACGGCCCACGACGAGCGGGCCCTCCAGCGGATCGCCGACGCCCTCCCGGCGGCGGCCCGAGCGGCGGCGGAGGCCACGGCGTGAGCAACGGCATCGACAACAAGGGCATCGGCGGAAGCGGCGACGGCGAACTGACCGTCGTCCACCTCATGCGGCACGGCGAGGTCCACAACCCGGACGGGATCCTCTACGGCCGGCTGCCCGGCTATCACCTGTCCGAGCTCGGGCGGCAGATGGCCGACCGGGTCGCCGAGCACCTCGCCTCCCGCGACGTCACCCACGTCGTCGCCTCCCCGCTGGAGCGGGCGCAGGAGACGGCGACGCCGATCGCCAAGGCGCACGGGCTCGACCTCGCCACCGACGGCCGGCTCATCGAGGCCGACAACGTCTTCCAGGGCAAGACCTTCGGTGTCGGGGACGGCGCGCTGCGCAAGCCCGACAACTGGAAGCACCTGGTCAACCCGTTCAAGCCGTCCTGGGGCGAGCCGTACGTCGACCAGGTCGTACGGATGATGGGGGCGCTGGACGCGGCCAAGGACGCGGCCCGTGGCCATGAGGCCGTACTGGTCAGTCACCAGCTGCCGATCTGGATCGTGCGGTCCTATGTCGAGCGGCGGCGGCTGTGGCATGATCCGCGCAAGCGGCAGTGCACGCTCGCCTCGCTGACGACCTTCACGTACCAGGGCGACAAGATCGTCTCCGTCGGCTACACCGAGCCGGCCCGCGATCTCGTCCCGGCCCATCTCCTCGCCGGTGCCAAGCCGGTCAAGGGGCAGGGCAAGGCTTTCGGGGCATAGCCGCCGGTACGGAGCCGGTGACGGGCGGGGGCACTGGCGCCGACGCGAGAGCGACCTCCGGTGGTCCATGGCCCGTTCGTGACAGCCGTCGCGAGTTCCGTGCGATCGCGCGGAACCACCTCGTTCGTCGCGTCCTCTGAATGAGTGACCACCTCAGAACGCGACGAACGGGGGATGCCATGCGCACTCTGACTCGAAGGGGAGCGCTCGGTCTGGGCGCGGGTGCCGCGGCCGCCGCCGGGCTCGCGGGGTGCGGCACGGGCACGCCGTCGGACGGTGCGGCCCACGCCGCCGGTTCCGCGAGCCCCCGGGGTTCCGCGAGCCCCTCCGCGACCCCCGGCGGGCAGCCGACCCACACAGCGCGCCCCCTCGGCGACGGCTCGACCTCCTTCAGCGGCCGTCAGCCGCACCAGCCCGCCGCCCCCGTGCCGCTGGAACCCGGTCAGCAGCCGCCGCAGTTCGTCGTCTTCTCCTGGGACGGAGCCGGCGAGGTCGGCAACGGCCTCTTCCCGCGCTTCCTGGACCTCGCCAAGGAGCACGGCGCGAGCATGACCTTCTTCCTGTCCGGGCTGTACCTGCTGCCCGAGTCGAAGAAGCGGCTCTACGACCCGCCCAACAACCCGCGCGGCGCCTCCGACATCGGCTACCTCAGCGACGACCACGTCCGGGCCACGCTCACCAACATCCGCCGCGCGTGGCTGGAGGGTCACGAGATAGGCACCCACTTCAACGGGCACTTCTGCGGGGGCAGCGGCTCGGTCGGCCACTGGACCCCGCGGCAGTGGAAGAGCGAGATAGCCCAGGCCAAGGCGTTCGTGAAGGAGTGGCGGACCAACACCGGCTGGACCGATCTGGAGCCGCTGCCCTTCGACTACGACAAGGAACTCGTCGGCGGCCGTACGCCCTGTCTGCTCGGGCAGGACAACCTGCTGCCCGCCGCCCGTGAACTCGGCTGGCGCTACGACGCCTCCTCGCCCGGCGGCCGGCAGGTCTGGCCCGGCAAGCGGCAGGGGATCTGGGATCTGCCGTTGCAGCAGATGCCGTTCCCCGGGCACCGCTTCGAGGTCCTCTCCATGGACTACAACATCCTCGCCAACCAGTCGGTGAACTCCACCAACGCACCCGCCTACAACTACCCGCACTGGCGTCAGCAGGCCGCCCAGGCGTACATATCCGGCTTCCAGCGGGCATACGAGACGAACCGGGCGCCCTTCTTCATAGGCAACCACTTCGAGCACTGGAACGGCGGCATCTACATGGACGCCGTGGAGCAGGCCTTCGTGCACATCGCGCGGGAGAAGGAGAAGGGCGCGGACGTACGGCTGGTCTCCTTCCGGCAGTTCGCGGACTGGCTCGACGTGCAGCGGCCGGAAGTCCTGGAGAAGCTGCGCACGCTGGACGTCGGTCAGCGGCCGGCCGGCGGCTGGCAGGAGTTCCTCGAGCCCGCCCCCGCGAACACCGGCGCACCCAGCGGCGCCCCCGCGAACACCGGCGCACCCACGAACTCCGCCCCCGCCACGGCCACCTGAAAGGCCGCCTGAAATGCGGGTTTCCGCCCGCAAGGGGGGTGCGCAAGATCCTCAGAACGGTCATGCGAAACTTTTCACATGAGTGCCGCCACCCGCACCTCCCCGCGTTCGACGACCAGGATCCGCTCGCGTCGCACCGCCGCCCTGAGCAGCGTCGGTGTCGCCGTGGCCGCGCTGCTGCTGTCCGCCTGCACGTCCGGGGGCACGTCCGGAGGCGGCGGCAACACCAACTTCGTCCTGGGCAAGGACGGCATCGCGACCGCCGACAAGGGGGAGCGGGCCGCCGCCCCCGACCTGTCGGGTGAGACGGTCGACGGCAAGCAGCTCGACGTCGCCGCCTACAAGGGCCAGGTCGTCGTCCTGAACGTGTGGGGCTCCTGGTGCCCGCCGTGCCGCGCCGAGGCGTCCGGCTTCGAGAAGGTCTACCAGGACCTCAAGGGCCAGGGCGTGCAGTTCGTCGGCATCAACACCCGCGACACCAGCACCAGCCCCGCCCGCGCCTTCGAGAAGCAGTACGGCGTCAGCTACCAGAGCCTGTACGACCCGACGGGCAAGCTGATGCTCCGCTTCGCCAAGGGCACCCTCAACCCGCAGGCGATCCCCTCCACGCTCGTCCTCGACCGGGACGGGAAGATCGCGGCCCGCTCGCTGTCCGCGCTCAGCGAGGAGAAGCTGCGCAAGATGATCTCCCCGGTCCTCGCGGAGAAGTGACGTGACCGGAGTGTCCCTGCTCGCCGCGGCGACGGACCCGAACCCGACCGTGCTCAACGGCGCCCTGCTCGTCGCCATGCCACTGGCCCTGCTCGCCGGCCTCATCTCCTTCTTCTCCCCGTGCGTCCTGCCGCTCGTACCCGGCTATCTGGCCTACGTCACCGGTGTCACCGGAACCGACCTGGCCGAGGCCCGGCGCGGCCGGATGGTCGCGGGCGCCTCGCTGTTCGTGCTCGGCTTCATGGCCGTGTTCGTCTCCGGCGGAGCGCTGTTCGGCTACTTCGGCTCCACGTTGCAGGACAACAAGGGCGTCCTGACCAAGGTGCTGGGCGTGCTCATGATCCTCATGGGCGTCTTCTTCATGGGGCTGATGCCCTGGCTCACCCAGCGGGAGTTCCGCTTCCACCGCAGACCCGTGACGGGACTGGTCGGCGCGCCGCTGCTGGGCGCGCTGTTCGGCATCGGCTGGACGCCGTGCATCGGACCGACCCTCTCCTCGGTGCTGGCCCTGTCCGCCCAGCAGTCGAGCGCGGGCCGTGGTGCCATACTGACCGTCGCCTACTGCCTGGGCCTCGGCGTGCCCTTCGTGCTCGCCGCGGTCGCCTTCCGCAAGGCGCTCGGCGCCTTCGGCTGGGTCAAGCGCCACTACGCCTGGGTGATGCGCATCGGCGGCACCATGATGATCGTGACCGGCCTGCTGCTGCTGACCGGCGCGTGGGACCGCATCGTGCAGGACCTGCAGACCTGGTCCACCGGCTTCACTGTGGGGATCTGATCCATGAGCAAGACGACGACCGGCACGCAGACCGACGGGGCCGCGACCGCCCCCGACGACCTCGGCGCCGCCGGTTCCCAGCTGTCCACCGCGCCCCAGGAGTCGCGGGCCGACCTGCCGGGCATGGGGGTCGTCGGCTGGGCCCGCTGGTTCTGGCGGCAGCTCACCTCCATGCGGGTCGCGCTGCTGCTGCTCCTGCTGCTGGCGCTCGGCGCGATCCCCGGCTCGCTGATCCCGCAGTCCGGGACCGACGCGACGAAGGTCGCCGACTTCCGTGACGCCCACGAGACCCTCGCCGCGGTCTACGACAAGCTCGGGCTCTTCCACGTCTACAGCTCGGTGTGGTTCTCCGCGATCTACATCCTGCTGTTCGTCTCCCTCATCGGCTGCATCGTGCCGCGCACCTGGCAGTTCGTCGGCCAGCTGCGCGGCCGTCCGCCGGGCGCGCCCAAGCGGCTGACCCGGCTGCCCGCGTACACGACCTGGCGCACCGATGTCTCGCCCGAGCAGGTCCGTGAGGCCGCGCTCGCGCTGCTGAAGAAGCGCCGCTTCCGCGCCCACCCTGTCGGCGACGCCGTCGCGGCCGAGAAGGGCTATCTGCGCGAGGTCGGCAACCTCGCCTTCCACATCGCGCTGATCGTGATGCTGACCGCCTTCGCCTGGGGCCAGCTCTTCAAGTCCGAGGGCAACAAGCTGGTCGTCGAGGGCGACGGCTTCTCCAACACGCTCATCTCCTACGACGACTTCAAGTCCGGCAACCTCTTCGGCACGGACGACCTGGTGCCGTTCAGCTTCGTCCTGGACAAGTTCACCGGCACCTACGAGCTGACCGGCCCCAACAAGGGCACCCCGCGCACCTACCAGGCGGCCGTCACCTACAGCGAGGGCGCCTACGGCAAGGAGAGGAAGACCACCGTCAAGGTCAACGAGCCGCTGGAGATCGGCGACTCGAAGGTCTATCTCACCGCCCACGGCTACGCCCCCGTGGTGACCGTCAGGGACGGCAAGGGCGACGTCGTCTTCCACAACGCCGTACCGCTGCTGCCGCTGGACTCCAACGTCACCTCCTCGGGCGCCATCAAGGTCATGGACGGCTACAAGAGCCCCGCGGGCGTCTCCGAGCAGCTCGGCTTCCAGGCGTTCTTCCTGCCGACCTACGGCGGCGGCAGCGTGGTGTCCTCGCAGTTCCCGGCGATGCTGAACCCGGTGCTGAACCTGGCGCCGTACCACGGCGACCTCGGGGTCGACTCGGGCATCCCGCAGAGCGTGTACCAGCTCGACAAGACCCACATGAAGTACTTCAAGGACGCCAAGGGACAGCAGCTGCGGGGGAACCTGAAGCCCGGCGAGACCATGACCCTGCCGAACGGCGCCGGTTCGATCACCTACGACGGCACCAAGGAGTGGGCGAACTTCCAGGTCACGCAGCAGCCCGGCAGCGGCTGGGCCCTGGCCGGCGCGACCGCCGCGATCTTCGGTCTGGCGGGCTCCCTGTTCATCCAGCGCCGCCGGGTGTGGGTCCGCGCCACGCGCGGCGCGGACGGGGTGACCGTCGTCGAGATGGGCGGCCTGGGCCGCAGCGAGTCCGCGAAGCTGCCCGAGGAGCTCGGCGACCTCGCCGGGACCCTGTACGACCAGGCCCCCGGGGCCCCCGACCCCGGCGACACGTCCGAATCCCCCGACACCCCAGCCGTACCTGCCGAAGGGGCTGAGAAGTGACTCTCGCCACCGCGACCAACGAACACCTCGCGAACATCAGCAACACGCTGATCTACTCGGCGATGGCCGTCTACACCCTGGCCTTCTTCGCGTACATCGCCGAATGGCTCTTCGGCAGCCGCAGCAAGGTCGGCCGCACCGCCGCCGCGCTGACCTCCGAGCCGACCGCGAAGAGCGGCCCGGCCGTCACCGTGCAGACGGCGGGCGGCACCGCGGTGCTGGAGCGGCCGAAGGTCGTCGTGCGGTCCGCCACCGGCGCCCGCGACGTGCCGGACGGGCCGGGCGCGCACGGCGGCGACGTGCAGGGCGACCTGTACGGGCGGATCGCCATCTCGCTCACCGTGCTCGCCTTCCTCGTCGAGCTGGGCGGCGTGATCGCCCGCGCGGCCTCGGTGGAGCGGGCGCCGTGGGGCAACATGTACGAGTTCAACATCACCTTCTCCACGGTCGCCGTCGGCGTGTACCTCGTGCTGCTCGCGCTGAAGAAGAACGTCCGCTGGCTCGGCCTGTTCCTGATCACCACGGTCCTGCTCGACCTCGGTGTCGCCGTCACGGTCCTGTACACCGCCAGCGACCAGCTGGTGCCCGCGCTGCACTCGTACTGGCTGTACATCCACGTGTCGACGGCGATCCTGTGCGGCGCGGTCTTCTACGTCGGCGCGGTCGGCACGATCCTCTACCTCTTCAAGGACTCCTACGAGAACAAGCTCGCCGAGGGCGGCAAGCCCGGCCGCTTCGCGACCTCGTTCCTGGAGCGGCTGCCCGCCTCGGCGTCCCTCGACAAGTTCTCCTACCGCGTCAACGCGGCCGTCTTCCCGCTGTGGACGTTCACGATCATCGCGGGCGCCATCTGGGCGGGCGACGCCTGGGGCCGCTACTGGGGCTGGGACCCCAAGGAGACCTGGGCGTTCATCACCTGGGTCGCCTACGCCTGCTACCTGCACGCCCGCGCCACGGCCGGCTGGAAGGGCCGCAAGGCCGCCTACATCGCCCTGATCGCCTTCGGCTGCTGGCTCTTCAACTACTACGGGGTCAACATCTTCGTCTCCGGCAAGCACTCGTACGCGGGCGTCTGACGTCCGCACCCCCAGAGGCCGGTTCCGGTGACCCAGGTCACGGGAGCCGGCCTTTGCCGTGCGGACAGCCGGAGCGATGGCCGACGGGGCAGGTCAGCGCCCGTAAGGGGTGCGCATCGTGCGGGTCGGGGTCACGCTGGTGTCATGACCGGTTCCGTCGAGCAGGGCACCAGCGTGACGCACGGGAACACGCACATCCTTCACTTCCTGGTGCGGCTGCCGGTGCCGGTGGAGCGGGTCTGGCCGGCGCTGGCCGGGGCGGAGGGGCTCGCGGGCTGGTTCACCGAGGCCGAGGTGCTCGAACCCCGCCTCGACGGGAAAGTCGCCCTGCGCGGGCTGGGCAGCGGGCGGGTCACCGCGTGGGACGTGGAGCGGGTCGCCGAGTACACGGTGGAGGGCGGCGGCCGGATCCGCTTCCATCTGGAGCGGGACGGGGACACCGGGACCTGTCTGAGGTTCCGGCACGAGTTCCGCGGGGAGGGCGGGACCGAGGCGTCCTGGCGGGCCAGATTCGAACGAATGGTCGAAATTCTCGACGGGACCTAGGGGGCCCCGGTGTCCTCTCCTCCGAGCGGTCGGACCCCGTCGGTCAGTCCACGGTGATCGAGTCCAGCTTCCCTCGCAGATAGACATGCGAGTCCACGGCCTCGTACGTCACCCGTCCCACCGGAGCCGGGACCGACTCGACGAGGGTGCCCGGGGTGCACTCGCCGAAGTAGACCAGCGACATCAGCTCCTCGGCGGGCGCGTCCGAGGGCGGCGGAAGAACCCGATGGCGGCCCGAGCGCCACCGGTCCCCGGTCCAACGGGCCATCAGATCGCCGATGTTGATGGTGAAGGCGGCCGGGTCGTAAGGCGCGTCCTCCCAGCCGCCCTCGTCCGTCCAGACCTGGAGACCGCCCCTGCCGGCCTGCCGGTCCAGGATGGTGACCGTCCCGAAGTCGGTGTGCGGGCCGATGCGGAACTGCCCCGGCCGGGGCTCGCCGGTCACCTCGGTGCCGGGATACCAGTTGATGTTGAAGCCGTACGTGGGATGCGCCATGTGCCGGGTGAAGAAGTCCGGTTCGAGGCCCAGGGCCTCGCCGAGCAGGGTGAGCAGACGGTTCTCCAGCTCCGCCATCCGAGCCAGGTACTCCTCGCACGGCGCCCGCAGCCCGGGCACCTCCTCGGGCCAGACGTTGGGCGCGTACCACTCCGCGTTGACGGCCGGGTCCTCGAACGGTTCGTGGGTCGCGAACGTCAGCGACTCCTTGAGGTCCGGCGGGGTCTCGGTGCCCTCCGCGTACCCGTTGGCCTCCGCTCCGGGGCCCAGCCAGCCACGGCCGCCGACCCTGGCCTCGTAGCGCCGCTTGGTCTTCTCGTCCAGTGCGAAGAAGACGCGGGCCGCCGCCCGGATCTCCGAGCGCAGCGCGGGGTCCACTCCGTGGCCGGTGACGAGCAGGAATCCCGCCGACCGGAGGGCCTGGTCGACGGTACAGGCGATGCCCGCGCGGGCCGCGGGATCGCCGTCGAGCCAGGGCGCGAGGTCGACGGTCGGGATGCGGGGGACCCTGGACTCACTCACCGATGTCCTCGTTCCACAGTTCCGGGCTGCTCCTGATGAAGTCGCGCATCATTCCGATGCACTCGGGGTCGTCCAGGAGCACGATCTCCACGCCGTGCTCCGCCAGCCAGTCATGGCCGCCGTGGAAGGTGACCGCCTCGCCGACGATCACCCGCGAGATACCGAACTGGCGGACGAGCCCGCTGCAGTACCAGCACGGCGAGAGGGTGGTCACCATCGTCGTCCCGCGGTACGACCGCTGCCGTCCGGCCGCCCGGAACGCGGCCGTCTCCGCGTGCGCCGAGGGGTCGCCGTCCTGGACGCGCCGGTTGTGGCCGCGGCCCAGACGGGCTGGAGGTGGCGCTGCTTGTCGAGCTTGAGGCCGTCGGAGTTGAC
>NZ_JBEOWS010000293.1:0-12507 GCF_040296125.1 Streptomyces sp. NPDC002265
CCGGTGGGGGGGGGGGGGTGGCGCCCCCCCCCCCCCCCGCGGGCCGGGGGGCCGGCGCACCCCCCGGGGGGGGGGCCCCCCCCCGGCCCCCCCCCCCCTCACGCATTGCGTAGCAATGCCACGGCTGCATTTCCGCCGCGTAGCGGCGGCGCGTCGTGTCTGCGGAGCAGACCGCGCGCAGGTGAAATAGGAATACGGATTGGCGTATGGATGCTGCGCCGGGAATTTCCGCGTGTGGCGTCTAAGGCTGGCGGGGAATTGTATATCTCCGGGAGGTCGGCAAACCTGGTCCGGATAATTCCCCGCCAGCTGTCTCTCCTACGAGACGTCTCCAGAATACGGGATGTTCCCCGACGCCGGGCCCCAAGTCAGACTGAGAACGGCCGGGCCCGCGGCACACGCCCGAAGGTTAGGCTTGCACGCGGGAGCCCGCACTCACCTCAAACTTGCTCAGGCCCTATGAGGATGGAGTGACGCAGATCGCGTAGGCGTAGATGGTCCCCGTCCCTGTACCGATGTTGCGGGCGCCGGCGTACCACAGCGTGGGGTCGTTGTTATCGGGCCTCGAGTACTCGGTGTCCCATGGGCCACCGAACCATGTGATACCTCCCCCCGTGGTGACCTTTCCCGGTGGGCAGGTCGCCGTGGCGTTGCCGACTTCGCCCGGGGGGACATCAGTGCCGTTGAACACAACCTCACGGCCGGACAGACCGCCAGACCCTGTTGCGCCTGTGGCACCAGTCGGGCCGGTCGCTCCGGTAGCGCCCGTTGATCCGGTAGCGCCGGTCGCACCAGTGGCGCCTCCACCTGGACCCGTTGGTCCGGTCGCACCGGTAGCGCCTTGGGTGCCGACTCCGGTTGCCCCCGTGGCGCCCGTCGCTCCGGTCGCTCCGGTCGCTCCGGTAGCGCCCGTTGATCCGGTAGCGCCGGTCGCACCAGTGGGGCCCGTGGCGCCCTTCGCACCATCAGCGCAGTGGCGTTCACTCCAGAAGTCTGGGCGGAACGCAGGCTTGTCGTGGTGCTCCCCGTCCCGGCACTCGTCGCCTCCACCACCCACACGGCTCAATACGCTCGCACGGTCTCTGATGCTGTGCGCTACAGCCACGGCCGGGCTGACCAATCCAGTTGCCAGGATGAGTGTGGCCGAGGCGATTGTGCCGCCTTGGATCCACTTGGATCGACGGGGCAGCGGGCCCAATCGGGACGCCCTACCGGGTTCAGACTTCACGAAGGTCCTCCTTCTCTTGATCGATCCGGGACCGCAAGCCCGGAACCGGAGATGATCTTGACCGGTATGCCTTGAAGTGATTGGCGATAGCGGGTGGGGCGCGCAGATCCGTCGGTGAATCAGCGCAACGAGTAAGTCCGCATGGATCAAAAACACTCTTGTGTGATCTCTATGCCGTGCCGCAGCCCCTAGCCGCAATCTTGGAATCGCTCTCCCGGACCTCCAACCGCCGCTGCGCCTGTCAGACGTTCCCGCAAGAGGTCGTTGAGCGCAGCCACCGAAGACGTGGTGCGCCCCGTTGACCGCGCACCACGCAGCCGTGCGGCGGTCCCGCCTCTTCGCTTCCCTGCCTCCCTGCCAGGTCGCAGCGTCCGGCGTTCGGGTCGCGCGGAGGCCGGCTGGCGACGCGCGAGGAGAGGTGGCCGTTCCGATCCCCCGAGGCTCGCCGCCCTACCCGCCCCTACCTCCCTTCCTTTCCCTGGCTTGTGCTGGGTGCGGGGGTGTGCAGAGGGGGATGTCTGGGTGCCGACCACGCCCGAGCAGCATGGTGACCTGCGGAAACTCCGTCAGGTGTCGGGAGAAGACCGACAGTTGTGGTCGGGGTTGTCGGAGGGGTGGCCTGCGGGGTTGTGGGCGTGGTCGGGGGCGGGGCTATCGGATCGTGCCCGTGGTCGGGTGGTCCTGGTCGGGATGGTGGTTCGGGCCGGCTGCTGCCGTGGCTGTACGGGGCGCCGGAGGGTCCGGCGCCTGGTACAGGAGGTGGCGGGCGTGGCGTTGAATCTGGAGGCGGCGGTCGGGGACCGGCTGGCGCTGGCTGTCGTGGCGCAGTACCGGCTGGTGACGACGGAGCAGCTGCATTTGTTGACTGCGGCGGGGGTGCGGATCGAGCAGACACGGCGGCGGTTGATGAAGTTGCGGGAGGAGGGGCTAGTTGAGCGGGTGACGTTGCCTCAGGCGGGGCGGCGGCGGGTGTGGTTCGCCACGGCGTACGGGGTGCAGGTCGCCTCTGAGTGGCCGGAGCTCCGTGGCTTCGCTGCGCCGCGGCTGATCGCCGATCCCACGGCTGCGCGGCTGCGGGTGGCCCACGCCCTGACCGTGAGCGAGGTGGGCCTGTCGTTCGTACAGGATGCCCGTACCCGCGGCGACATCTGCCGGCCGCTGGACTGGATACCGGAGGTCCACCACCCCCTCAGGGGCGGGGAGGCGGTCATCCCTGACGCCTTGCTGTTCTACCGCGCTGGCAGTGGGTCGATGCTGCGGGCGTTCGTCGAGGTCGACCGGGCAACCATGGGCCCGGAACGGCTCGCAGCCAAACTCACCGCATACGCCCGCCTGCACGCCTACATCCCCATGGCGCCGCCTGGCCGGCACCGGCAGGCCGGCGGGGTGCAGACGGAGCCCGACTGGCGACAGCGCTACCCGCTCTTCCCGCGGCTGCTGTTCCTCCTGGACGGCACCGGAGCAGCCGGCGTCGACAACCGGATCAGTGCCCTGAAGGCCGCATCCCGGGAACTGGCCGTCGCGGCGTTCCTGCGGGAAGTCCCGGTCATGGCAGCGCCGCTGGTCGACCTGCTGCGCGACGGACCCTCCGCACCCGTATGGCGACCCGTACGCAACCCTGCCCACAGGGTCGGCTGGATGCACTCACGCACGTCATGAGCGCGCGATTGCGCAGGCCTGCGCAGGGCGCCGTGCAGAGCCCGCCCATAAGCCCGACCACGCATGCGCAACCCCCCAACCACAGACCCGACCATGCAGGCCACAACGTTGCGCAGCCGATTGCGCACCGGTCGCGCAGCCCGCTCCCGCGGGCTGCTTGCGGCGTCGTGACCGGTCCCCTGCCTCCGGTCGCGATCTAGCTCATGCACCTCAGCCTCCCCCTCCATGCGGGAGGCCTTCGCCTTGTCTACCGATTCCTGCAAGGCGGCCATCAAGCCGAGTGAACCGTTCAGTGCACGCGGTGTGCCGGGCCGTTACCGGTCCGGCACACCGTAACTGCGGCGCTTGGCTGAGCCTGTACCGCTCATGAGTGCGCCTGCGGTGTTATCGGTGTCGGCATAATTTGCGCTGACGCTGGCTCATGGTGGGGCCGCGGAGGTCTTCATGGTGTGCGGCATTCCTTTTTGCCTCTCGGCTTGGGCGGGGCGTCGCAGATCCACAGGTCGCGTTCTGCCATGTCGCGGTTCCAGTCGGCCACCCTGAACGTCTGGCTGGACTGGGTGAGCTTCTGGTTTTGGATACTGCTTTCGGGGACATCGACCCCCTCACGGAGCTGCTTGAGGACGTCGGCGGGACGGCGATGCGCACCTTTCACGCCGACCGCCGTGGCCACGGTGAAGAGCGCGTCGCGGCCGGTGGCCTCGTCGCTGTTGCCTGTCGCCGAGAACGCGACGTAGCTCAGCTTCACCCCCTCATACGCGCCTGGGTAGGTCTGCGCGTTGATGCTGGTGCTCTCGATGACCGTGTTGATGTCCGCGGCCAGCACAGGCATTTTGTGGTTGCTGTCAGTGCCGCAGGTTGTTCTCACGTCGTCCCAGAGGCGGGGGAGCTGGGTGCCGCGCGCTGCGTAGAGCACAGCCCCGCCCGCCTTGTAGGTGTCGCACATCGCCTTGGCCACCTTGAACCCGTCGTCGGATGTGGTGTTTCCCTGCTGCTCCCGCAGCACGACGGACGTCACGTTCTTGCCGTTGTGCGGCTCGGCGAGCTCTGCCATGAGATCGCTGCGCAGGTTCGTGCTGTACAGGTCGTTGTCGCCGTAGACGACAAGGACGCTCTTGGGTTTGGTCTTCAGGATGTGGGTGACCATGGCGCGGGCCATGATCCGGTTGTCCGGCTGGGTTGGGAAGTAGCGCTGGTCGTAGGCCAGGAAGTCTCCGGTGGCCGCCGCGCTGACGACGGGAAGGTCTGTGGGGAGCAGGTTGATCGCGTTTACGGTCTCCTGGTGGCTCTGGGCGATCCCGATCACCGCGACGATGTGGGGGTCGGTTCGGGTGAGTTCCGCGATCTGCTGGGCGACATCAGGGCCCTTCTGGAAGGCGAACCCCGTGTTCGCCACGAGCATCCGGATGCGGACACCTCCCGGCACGAGCGCAGCCTTCTCGTTCTGGTACTTCTGCGCGTCGAACGCGCCTTCGAGCTGCATCACGGCGGACGGGGTGATCTGTCCGTTGTTCCCGTGGGGGTTGGAGGTGAGCGGTGCGACGAATACCACCGTGACGTAGCTGGAACCACCGCCGCCCATGGCCTTGTCCGCTTCGACGACCTGCTGATTCTCTGCGTCGATGCCCTTCTGAAGATCCCGGATCTTCTTCTGTTCGGGCGCGGTGGTGAACCAGCACTCCTGCCCGCCCAGATCGACACCCACCCGGGTGGAGCTGTCGGCATCGTGCAGGCCGGGACACTTCTCTGGATCTGACTGCCCCACGTACAAGCAGGCGGCGATCGCAACGGGAGGAATCGTCACCGCTGCCACCAGATTGCGACCCTGTAGGCGCCGCGAGACGGGTGCGGGCCTGAAAGGCTTCACGGGCAGGACTGTAGGACTCTTGGCATCCTTGAGCTCCACCTTCAGGGTCCTGGTGGGCCTGGCAAGCCGTACACCCGGGCGCACCTTGCGGGCGGCGGCCGGGACGGAGACAGCAGGCTGCAGCGCCGCGCTGGTGCCGGCCGCCAGCACCAGTAGCGGTGCGGGCACCCGGCGGGCACACGCGGCGATCTCTGCGACCAGCTGACCGGCCAGCGCGCGCCGCTCGGCGTCCGTCTCATCCGGTCCGAGCAGGACGAGCAGCAGGAGCGGGCCGGTTGGGGGCCGTCGCCACGGGCGGCGCGCCGGCTGCCTTTTCGCGCTGCGCAGATCCCGCAGCAGGGCTTCCACCAGCAGTCCCCGCCAGCCGCCATTACCGGGCTCTTCCCTGCCGGTGAGGGCATCCATAAGGCGGTGTCTCCATGGCCGCCGGTCCCGCCGGAGCCGGCCGAGGCGCTGGCCCGCTCCGGAGTTCACTGTCGGCTTCCGGCCGCCAGCCCCGCGCTCACTGGTTGGATGCCCGCCGGGCAGTTCCCTCTGATCCGCTTCGGCGGAGCACTCCTTCACCACGCGACGGCAGAGGTCATAGTCGCGCAGTTCGGGCTCCCCGGCACCGGCAGGGCCGCTGAAAGAGTTCTTCAGACGTGCTGCCACCTCATCCAGCAGCTGCCCGAAGCCGTCGCTGCCCGCCGCATCAATCCTGCTGAGCAATTCGGCGTCGATGACCGCGTGCGGGACCCCTGCGGCGCTGAGCCTGTCGGCGTAGGCACCGACGAAGTCCACCGCGATCTGCCCGTCACCACTGACGACCTTCACGACCGGCAGCTGGCGGCCGGGCCGGGCCACCGCAAGGCCATCGATCGTCTCGATCAAGGAGACCGCATCCGCCACGTTCCGAAACCCGGGAACGTCTGAGCCCGCCGGTGAAGGACCAGGAATCTGGGAGGTGTTCTCCTCCCTCTTGCTGTGCCCACCCGTGTCCCAAGCCCGAGGAGCATCCTCTGCTCCGGTGCCGTACTCGGGCTTGACCTGCATTGACACCTCGGGAACAACCTTCTGCTGCCGTTCGAGGAGCTTGCTCTGCTCGCGGAGCTCGCCGACCTCGTCTAGGAGCTCCAGGGTCTGTTCACGCTGCTGGTCGAGTTCCTTCGCGGTGCCGCGGACAGAGTCCTGGGCATGGCGCAGGCTTTTGTCCTGCTCGGCGACCTGGATTTGAAGAGTCGGGCCGGCGTCCTCGGCGGTTCGTGCACCCCGCTCCTGTTTCAGCTGCTCCGCAAGGCGGGCTAGCTGTTCTTCGATGTCGGACAAGCGCGCCTCATCGAGCTGCCGCGCATGCTGATGGTCGAGGCGTAAGCCGGCGACCTGATTCTTGTAATACTCGAGCCGGACACCAGGGGCGCCACTGGCAAGTTGTGCCTGTTCGCATAGAGTGTGCAGCTTCTTGTCGTCCTCGTCCGAGAGAGGTATGCCCTGCTCTGCGAGGAGATCCCGGATAGCGGAGAGAACTTCGCGGGGAGCGAATCGCTCCCCGCTCAGATACCGGGAGAGGGTAGACGCACTGACGTTCAGGGCCTCGGCTACCGCCTTCTGGGTCTGGCTGGTGGCCTTGCGATAGCGGTCCACTGCGTCCTTCAACGCAGCCCCGTACTTGGCCGCGGCCGCTCCCACAGCCGGCGTCCCGGATTCGTCCAACACCCTGCCCCCCGTTCGACAACGCCGTCCGCTAACAGCGCAGTTGCCCGATTATGGCCTATGCGATGACACCCAGGGAAACGCTCTGCTCAGAAGCCAAAGGTTGCCAATCTGCCGACAACCGACGTTCCCACTCCCGCAAGATCACCCCCTCCTCGAGGGTGGAAGGCAGTGCGCGAGTCCCGCTCCGCACACTGCCCGCGGACCGTCCGCAGGGTGCTCACAGGAGGGGAAACTCCCTATGTCCGACAACGACCGCCAGCCCGAGACCCAGCGGCCGGCCGCGCAGGGGCCCGACCCGGTGCAGACGCTGCTCCTGGTCCTCGTTGTCGCCCTGGTGCTGGGCGGCACCGGCTACCTCTGCCTGGCTCACCCCTCGCTGACTGCACCCATCGCGGCGGTCGGCGGCGTCGGGGCGGCTCTGGCCGCAGCCTTCGGCATCGCGATCCATAAGCGATGAGTGCCTGTCCGAGTCCCAGGATGCGCGGGCTCGGTTTTTGAGCAACTGCCTTCTGACAGCTCGCTCACAGCAGACCGGCTGGGGGCCCACCTGCGGGTGGGCCCCCAGCCGGTGCGACCCCACATCTTCGAGTACGGGCGGCGGCCTGCGTCTTGACGACGCACTCCGCAAGGTCGTCCGCGTCAGGCTTGCGAGACAGTCGTTGAACCTCCCCAATCTGTCAATTTTATTGACAGATTGGGCTACCGTAGATCCATGACCGTACTCACCGAGAACTCCCCCGAGTTGATCGCCGGGGACCTCGCCGTGGCCATACACCAGGGGTCAATCCGCGACGGGGAGCGGCTGCCGTCGCAGGCCAAGCTGGCCCGCTCGTACGGGGTTTCGTCGGGCACGGCGGCCGCGGCGCTGGCGAGGCTCGCTGCGGCCGGCCTCATCCGGACCGTGCCGGGCAGCGGCACGTTCGCCCTGACGCGCCAGGACCTGGTGGAGACGAACCCGGTTCTCGATGTCCTGGCGGCGGCTTCCGTCTGCCGGACGCTCGCAGGTATGGAGTCCGGCCCGGGCAAGCCGGACTCGTCGGCCCTTGCCGTCGGTGGGGGCTCGCACCGGGAGTCGGTGTGGGAGGACGAGGAGACGATGCCGTCGCGCCGTCTGGACGTCGGCGTCCTGGCCGGGCTCGACCGGCACGTCCTGCGGTGGATGAGTGAGGCGTACGTGTCGGCCGCCCGCGCTCTGGTGGCGCACGGTGTGAGCGACGCCGACCGGCACCTGATCGAGTCCGCCCGCGCGATCCTGCGCGACGGCGGCCGCCGCCCCAAAGACCAGCCCGCCATCGCGCGGGCGGGCGGTCCGCAGTCAGCCGACGAGGACGCCGTCCTGCGGATCTGGCCCGAGCGCGGCGAGCCGCGCGACCCAGGCGGCCCGCCGTTCTAGGCCCGCCCTTCCCACACGTGCACTGAGCATGACCGGGCGGCCGTCCACTGCCAGGCGCACGGCCGCCCACCCCCAGTCACCAGAGCAGTCCATTGACCAGGAGGACCACCATCGTGACCCTCACTCTTCGCCCCCATCAAGTCGAGGCAGTCGACGCGGTGCTGCACCGTCTCTCCGAACACCCCGGGCAGGGCATCCCGCCTGAGGGGCTGCGCACCCAGGTCATCGCCGCGACCGGGTCGGGCAAGACGCTGATCGGGGTGGAGTCGGCGATCCGTCTCTCAGCGCGGCGGGTGCTGGTCCTGGTGCCCACCCTGGACCTGCTCCTGCAGATGGCCGGCGCGTGGCGGACGGGCGGCCGGCGCGGCGCCATGATCGGTGTGTGCTCGCTGCGAGGTGCGGACAGCCAGGGTCTGCCCTGCACGACGGATCCCGACGAGCTGATCGCGTGGACGGCCGACGACGAGACGGTGACGGTGTTCGCGACGTATGCGTCGGTCGGCATGGGCACCCTCCAGCGCGCGCACGCCGCGGGGCTGCCGGTATGGGACCTGATCGTCGTGGACGAGGCACACCGGGTCAGCGGGGACGGGTTGAAGCCGTGGGCCGCCGTGCACGACCAGATGCAGATCCCGGCGGTGCGGCGGCTGTACATGACCGCCACGGCACGCGTGTGGGAGGCCGACGGAGACGGGCAGCGGCCGCGGCTGGTGGCGTCCATGGACGAGGACTCCCCCGTGTTCGGGCCGGTCGCCTACAAGCTGAAGCTGTCCGAGGCAATCCGTATGGGGCTGGTGGCGCCGTATCAGGTGCTGTGCCTGGACATCCGCGACCCGCATCTGCATGCCGCGATGACGACCGAGGCGACCGGCTCCGACGCCGTACGCGGGGCCCGCCTCGCGGCCGTGCAGACCGGACTCATGCGCGCGGCCGTTGAAGAGCGGTTCCGGCGGGTGCTCAGCTTCCACAGCCGCGTCAACGAGGCGGAAGCCATGGCGGCCGCCGTGCCCGTGACAGCCGCCCGGCTCGCCGAGGACGACCCCGACACCTTCCCGCCCGCCGGGCAGGTGTGGTCGGCGTGGCTGTACGGCGAACACGCCCCCGCCCACCGCCGCCAGGTCCTGGACGAGTTCGCCTCCGACTACCTCGAGGGCCCTGGCCTCGATGGCACGGACGTACGCGCGGAGCTGCGGGTGCTGTCCTCGGTGAGGGTGCTGGGTGAGGGCGTCGACACCGCCGAATGCGATGCCGTCCTGTTCGCCGACGCCCGCGGCTCGATGGTGGACATCGTGCAGATGGTCGGGCGCGCCCTGCGGACGCGTCCGGGGGTGGGGAAGCTGGCCACGCTGATCGTGCCGGTGTTCCTCGGCGAGGACGAGGACGCGAACGAACTCCTCACCTCCAACGCCTACGGCACCCTCGCCAAGATCCTCGGAGCGCTGCGGGCCCACGACACGGACACGATCGAGGCACTCGCCGACCCTCGCGTGCGCAACGCCCGCCCGCAGCCGGACACGGACGACGACCACGACCAGGACGACCACGAGAACAACGGGGACGACGGGGACGACGGGGACGACGGGGACGACATCGTCCCTCTCAGCGCGGCGGCGGCCGGCGTGCTCAGGTTCAGCGAGGAACGCGACCCCGCCGCCCTCGCCCGGTTCGTCAGGCTGCGGGTCATCGACCCCGAAGCCGCGTACTGGCGGCGCGGCATCGAGGTGGCCACCCGGTGGCTGCGCGAGACCGGCAACACCGAACTGCGGGTGCCCTACACGTACGTCACTCCAGAGGGCTGGGGTGCGGTCGGTTCCCATCCGCTGGGGGTGTGGATCGCGGACCAGCGGAGGTACTACACGGCCGGGACCCTGGAAGCCGCCCGCGTTCAGCAGCTGGAGACGCTCGGAATGGTGTGGTCGGTCCAGGCATCCGCGTGGGAAGCCGGCCTCGCCGTCGCCCGCGCCTACACCGACACACACGGACACCTGCTCCCACCCACCACGGCCGTCTTCGACGACTACCCCATCGGGACCTTCATGAAGAACGCCCGCGCAGCAGCTCGCAAGGCCGTTGAGAACGCCCGACGGCGGGCGAACGGGGAGACGGGTGTTTCCTACGCCGGTGAACTGCCGGAGTCCCGTATGGAGGCTCTGGCTGATCTGGATCCAGGATGGTGCCCGGTATGGGAGGTCAGCTGGCAGCGGGGGCTCCGGCTCGCCCTCGCCCACGTGAAAGCGGGCGGCCCACTCCCGGCCGGGCCGGGGGAACTGATCATGCAGGGCGAGGACCTGGGCGTGTGGATCGCGGGGCAGCAGGCTGGGTGGAACAGGCTCATGCCCGCACAGCAATGGCTCCTGGAAACCATCGGAATCGAACCACCGGCCGAAGGCGAGCCAGTGCCGGGCGCGTCCCGGTCGCAGGAAGCCCGGTGGGCCGCCAGTCTGGCGGCCGCGCGACAGTTCCACACAAGGGAGGGTCATCTCCTGGTGCCCCGCAAGCACCTTGAAACGGTCGTGGGCGACGCGGGTGGCAGCGGCCGGGAAGAAGTCGTGAAGCTCGGCGCCTGGGTGGACAACGCCCGCCGCAGGGCAGGAAAGCTGAGCGACCAGCGCCGGGCCGACCTCGATGCTCTGGGTATGCGCTGGTAGCCCAGCACTCGCACTGCGGCTCGCCCCAGGTGACGAGCCGAAGCACGGTAGATGTCACCAAGGCGGACGTTCTGTCACCAGAGTCGCTGGAGAGGTGCGCTGGGTGTAGCTGAGTACTTGAGCTGGTGGGTGAGCGTCACGATGGCCAGATGTGGGGTTCGTGTGCGTATGGGTAGGGAACGCGAGTGAGTGCTTCACCGCGAGGAGAGATGTCGGCGCACTGCCGCGAGGGTTCCCGTGCCGAGGGCCAGTAGCAACAGCGCGAGGCTTATGAAGATCACGGGATTCACCCAGCCTGGGGCCAGCTCGGTTCCCACGCCGTCTGATGTGACGCACTGTGCACCGACCGGCAACCTCCATTGCGTCACTATGTGATCGCCAGGTATGCCCTTCGCCGCGCACATCTGATCCGGGTCCAGGATGTAGAACCCCGACATCACACCCCACGAATACGCGCCGAACGCCGCCGCGCTGCCCATGACCGCTACCAGAACGCAGGTGGCGACGCTTGGCAGGCGCCCGACCAGCGCCAGTTGCTGCCTACAGACCCGTCGGACCAGTGCGACGGCAGCGCCCAGGACAACGCAGGGTGCCAGGAACGGCGCAAGGGCCAGAGAGAGAAATAGAAGACCACCCACGCCTACCCAGACATCGCCCAGGCAGGACCGGTTCCATCAGTCCTCCGGAGCTGACCATCGGGGCCGCTGTGCAGTTGAGGCGACCGGCAGAACGCCGAAGCCGGTGACATCCACCGTGCTTTGCACGCCGTTGGTGACAAGTAGCACGCCGGCCTTGTGACAAGCAGCGTGCTTCACGTGATCAACGTCGCAGGTCAGTGGACGCTGTTGGTGCCAACTATGGTGCTTCGGCTCAGGTGTCACGGCCCGGTCTTCCACCTGGCCACCACCTCTCTGGCCGCGGCACCACTCGAACCACGTAGCGCGGTGAGGGCGGCGATCGCGGAGACCGTGGCGAGGAGGAAAAACAGCGGTCCGTAGCCGCCGAGCGGCACGGCCAGGGCGGCGCCGGCGAACGGCGCGAGGGCTGCCGCTGTGGTGGCCGGTGCCGCAAGGAGTCCGGAGAGGCGTCCGTAGTCCGTGGCGCCCCAGCGGTCGGTGACGGCGGTGGCCTGCAGCAGGGTGAGGTTGCCGCGGACCATGCCGGCCAGGACCGACACGGCAATGAGCAGGGCGTACGGACCGGGGGCGGCGGCGAAGGCGGCGGTGGTCACTGCGCCGAGCGCGATCAGGATCGTGGTGCGGGCCGTGACGGTGGTGCGGCGTGAGAGGGCGGCGTACAGGGTGCGGCCGAGGGTCTGCCCGGCGCCGCCGACGCCGAGGGCCCAGGCGGCCTGGCTGGTGGTGTATCCGTGTTCCAGGAGGAGGGGGACGAGGGCGATGACGACGGCGTACATCGCGAAGCCGGACAGGGTGAAGGCGGCGGCGAGCAGAAGGAACGGTCTGCTGCGCGCGACTCCGGCAGCGCCTGCGGTCGCGTGTGCGGGGCTGGTGGGGGCGTCGGGCCAGGGTGCGCGCAGGGCCAGGGCGTGGGCGGGGATGGTGACGGCGGCGAGGATCGCGGCGAGCACGAGGTAGGTGTGGCGCCAGGACAGGTGGTCGGCGAGGGCTGCGGTCAGGGGTGCGAAGACGGTGGAGGCGAGCCCGCCGACGAGGGTGACGACGGTCAGGGCGTGTACGTGGTCGGGGGCCCACCATCGGGTGAGGGCGGCGAACGCGGGCTGATAGAAGGTGGAGGCCATCGCGATCCCGGCCAGCGCCCAACCGGCGACGAAGACCCGGATGTTCGGGGCCGCAGCGACGATCAGCAGGCTGACGACGCCGAGCGCAGAGCCGGCGGTCATGACGGTGCGCGGGCCGCGACGGTCGAGGATGCGCCCGACGCGGATCCCGGCGAGGGCGGAGACGACGAGGCCGAGGGAGAACGCCGCGGTGGTGGCCCCGGCCGGCCAGCCGGTCGCGTGGGTGATCTGGGGGTTGAGGACGGGGAAGGCGTAGTAGAC
>NZ_JBEOWS010000294.1:0-12493 GCF_040296125.1 Streptomyces sp. NPDC002265
CACGTGCCCGCACAGCGCGGTGAAGCAGGAAGCCCCCGGAAGGGTCAGACGACCCAGGCCGGAATCCCTGGACTTTAGGCCAGGGAGCACGTCAAGGCGTGACGATACCGATCACACAATCACATGGACGACCGTTCGTAGCGCACGCCGCTGCCCTCGAACCGGGTCACCTCGTCCGACCGCCCGTCAAGGTCTTCCACCAGGGTGAGGTTCCCCGGATGAAGTGCCGTCCGACGCGCAGTCGCTCCAGGCACCGGTCCGTGGCACCTGACCGCCGTGTCGCCGGGGGCGTGCAGGGGCGGACTGTCTGGCGCGGTCCTCGTGCTGATCTCCCTGCTGCCGCCCGGGCTTGTTCTGTGGGCCGTCTGCGGCAATGTGGCCCCCGCCTGCTTGCGCCTGCAGCCGGGACACCGGCACCGGATGAAGAATTGGCCTGGTCACAACGCAGGGACGTGTCTGGGTGGTATCGAGGGGAAGCGACCGATGGACAGAGGCGGGCGTCCGGATCGTAGAGCGCTGCTTTTCGGCGGAGTTGTGGGCGGCGTGGTCGCGCTTGCGGGGTGCTCACCGGTGAAGGTCGCCGCATCGACGGCCAGCGCTTCGCCGGAAGCACGCCCCACCACGCCCGCCGCGGCGTTCGCGAGGCTGATGGACGGCAACAAGCGTTGGGTGAGCGGGGACCTTCAACACCCCGACCGTGATCCGGACCGGCGTGAGTTCGTGGCCCAGGCGCAGGAGCCCTTCGGGTCGGTCCTGTCGTGCATCGACTCCCGGGTGCCGCCTGAACTCCTCTTCGACACCGGCCTGGGTGACCTCTACGTGATGCGCACGGGCGGGGAGGCGGTCGGCCCGGTGGTCACTGGTTCCGTCGAGTACGGGCCCATGACGAGCGGCACCCCTCTCGTCGTGGTCCTCGGCCATCAGCGCTGCGGCGCCGTCAAGGCGGCGTACGCGTCCATTCGTGACGGCAAACCGCTGCCCGGCAGCCTGCAGGCGATCGTCAAGGCCTTGCAGCCGGCTTACGAGCAGGCGGTCCGGGAAGGCGGCGCCGACCCGGTCGAGACCATGGCCCGTGCCCAGGTCACGTTGACCGCGGCCGATCTTCGCTCCAACCAGGACCTCGCCCCGCTGGTGAGCAAGGGCGCCCTTGCCGTGGTCGGCGCCTACTACTCGCTCGACACCGGCAAAGTGGAAGTTCTGTCCGGCGCGCCCTCCTGACCGGTCCGAAGAGCTGCCGGACCGCTGCTGCGAAGCTGAGGGTCACGCTGGTACCGCCTGCCACGGCAAGACCCGCGAGCAGGACGGTGGCGGCGGACCAGGCCGGGGGGCCGCCGTAGATCAGCACTCCCAGCCGTACGGCATCGTGGCCGGCCCGCCGCACACCATCACCAGCAGCATCAGGCAGCCGAGTTCGACAGAGGCCCCTCAGGCAGGGTTTTGGTCGTGCCCGGAAATTCCCCCCGTCAGGCCGCGTCGGCTGCCGCAGCCAGGAGGCGGGCCAGCTCGTCAGGCTGCGTGATCATGGGCCAGTGGCCTGAGTCGATGTCGGCGAAGTCGACGTGCTTGGCCCGAGCGAGCTCCGGGACGTCACCGACGTTGATGCATTCCTGCGCTTGCGCGGGCGTGAACTCCGGACATACGACCACGACCGGAACGTCGAACCGCCGTTCGTCTGCGAGCCGCACCACTGCCCTGGCCACGCCTGCGGGCACGGGGATCGCGGCGGCCGCCAGCTCTCGCCTGGCCCCCTCGTCGAGGTCTGCGGCGTCCGGCCCCTCGAACGGTCCCCAGCCGGGGAAGGGCATGAGGCCGTCACTCACCTCGAAGAAGTCGGCATACGTGTGACCGTCGGCAGTCGGGAAACCACCGATGAGGGCGACCTTGGCCAGCCGCTCCGGCCGCCGGTCGGCGGCCAGCCAGGCCAGCGTGCAGGCGGCGGAATGCCCCACCACCATGGACTTGCCGGGCGCCGCGTCCACCGCGGCGAGCACCGTCGCCAACTGGTCGTCGAGCGTGGCGGACACGGAGCCGTCCCCCTGGCCCGGGAGGGTGAGCGGCACGGCGCGATGGCCGAGCGACTCCAGCGCGGACGCGACACGGCCCCACACGGATCCGTCCAGCCACAGGCCACCGATGAGCAGAATGTCCATGGTCAGTTCCCCTTCTCCAGCTTCATGGATGCCACCGTAGGAGAAGATCCGGACAATCCACTGCCGGTTTGTCCGGCGACCACCCAAGCGCCTTGGGCGAAGTCCGCGGGCCGTCCACGCAGGGGAACCAGACGCCGTTGCCCCTCGCCCTACGGGCTTGGGGTGAAGCCCCCGGACTCTTTTCACCGCGGAGCTCAGCGGAGGGGATTAGCCTGCTCCCGTGGCGAACGATCTCAGTCCCACCGCGCGTGCGCTGCGCGCCCTGGAGATCCTCCAGACCCGCCCCGGTACGACAGCCGGCGAACTCGCCGTGCGGCTGGGCGTCACGGAGCGAGCCGCGCGCCGGTACGTCGGGATCCTCCGAGAGGCCGGCATCCCTGTGCAGTCGGCCCGGGGGCCGCATGGCGGCTACCGGCTGGGACGCGGGACGAGGCTGCCCCCAGTGCACTTCACGCAGTCCGAGGCCCTCGGCCTGGTGATGGCGGTACTCAGCGGTCGGCCGACCGCGGCCGACACCGACGACCTGATCGGCACCGCCCTGGGCAAGGTCGTCAAGGCGCTTCCGGAGAGCGTCGGCCAACAGGCGGCCATGCTGCGGGAGTACGCGTCGGCCGCAGCGAACCCGTACTCGGCCCACCCCGATCCGGCCATCACCAGCGAACTCGTCGACGCCATCGCGGCCCGGCGCCGCGTGTGGGTCACGTACCACAGCGAGGCCGGCAACGAGTGGGAGGCGGAGGTGGATCCCTGGTCCGTCGTCGTCCGCCACGGGCGCTGGTACTTGCTGTGCCACTCCCATCGCGCGGACGCAATTCGCACCTACCGGGTCGACCGGGTCAGCGCGGTCCGGCCGACGGAGCACGCCTTCGAGCCGCCCAGGGGCCTCGACCCGGTAGCGGTGCTCGAGGAGAACCTGGGCCTCGGCTGGGAGTTCTCCACCCGCGTGGTGTTCGACGCCCCCCTGGCCGAGGTGGCTCCGTGGATCCGGCCGCCCATGGGACGCCTTGAGCCCTTGAGGGACGGATGCCTGCTGGTCGGCAGCACCCGCAACCCGGACATGTACGCGCAGGAATGGCTGGCGAGGGTGCCGTTCGCCTTCCGCGTCGAGGGCGGGGAGGAACTGCGCGCCGCGGTTGCGGCACTTGTCGCGCGTTTCACCGCCGCCGTGGCAGACCAGTCCTGACCGGGGCCGGAGCACCCGGCGATGTGCGGGCGCCCGATCCGGCGGTCGCGGCGGGCCGGACCCGTGTCGTGCCCACGAGCCGGGTCGGCTCATGGGCACGGCTACGGCAGGCCCGTCGGACTCAGCCGCGCGATGCGGCCGCGGCGGCCAAGTCCCTTTGCTGCTGGGTCAGACGGTCCTCATCGAGCTGAGGAGCCTCGACCGGGTGCGCTGTCGACTGACAACGGGGGCGGTGCGGGCGGGCCGCCGGCGTCGGGCAGCAAGTCGGCCATGTCTCGCAGTATTTGGGCAATCCACCCGTCTGCGGCCTGGACCCAGCTGTCCAGCGCGTCCGCGATGAAGCCGAGTTGGGCCGGGTACGTACGCTTCATCCAGGTGACCAGCCTGTCATACAGGGCCCCCTGTACAGTTGCCTTGAGCGCATAGAGGAACGTCCTGGTATAGGCCTTCGGGTCCTTGAGCTCATGGTTGAAGTACTGCGTCGCCAGGCCACGGACCGGCGCGCCGGTGACCTTCCCGATCGCGGGGCAGGCGAGGGCGGCCTCGGGCAGGACCAAGAAGCAGGCCGCGGTGGTCGCGAGCTTCGTCAGGTAGCCCGCGGTCATCGCGATGAGGGACTGCTTCGCGTCTCGGCCGTCTGCACATCCGCGGCAGGGACGGTGAGGGACAGGCCGGTGGTACCGACCGTGTTCACCACGCCGTCGAATTCGACCCACGTCGTGTCGTCGTTGATGTCGCCCAGATCCTGGTCGATCACCTGCCGGATCGTGTCGCTCAGCTGGCTCTGACTTCCGTCATCGTCGAGCTGGCGCTGCACGGCCTGTGGATCGTAGGCGGTGCCCGTGTCAAGGGTGAACGTGAGGTCTCCGTTGGCCTGCATGACCAGCGCGGAGTTGACGAGGCCGGACTCGGCGAGCGTGACCTGGGCGGTACGCCGGGCCGAGGGCACCGCCTCGGCCACAGCCGCCGCGGGCCCCGCGGTCCCGGCCAGCAGCGCGAGCGAGACGGTGAGGGCTACGAGAGAGTGCGTGCGTAAACGCGAGGGTCTGTGCCGGGTGCTGTGCGTTCTCCACTTCGGCATGTCGCCGCCTGCCCCTTTCGGTGCGCCGCCCACCGAGTGCGGGCGGCATGGGGCCCCGGGAGTCCGGGTGTCGCTCACACGCAAGACAGGCATGGCGTTCGACTCGGTTGTGCGCACAGGGACACCAACTGGCTGGTGTGATCACCGCGGCCGTCGGTCAGAGGTGGTTGATCGGTTCGGTGCGTCAGTCCAAGGTCTGCGTCAGTTCGCTCCGGCTCGGTGTGTGAACGATACGGCCGTACGCACCGTTGACGATCGGCATGTAGGGCGGGACATGGCCGCACTCGATGTCGGCGATGATCGGCACGTTGAGAGAGCCGAGTGCGTCGAGGACGGCCTCGTGCTGGCTGAGGGAACGGTTACCGGGTGCGTTGGTCCGGCCGACGAGAACCGCGTTCGCGCGGTCGAAGAACCCTGCGAGCTTCATGCCATGCAGGTTCCGGCAGATGGTGAAGGCATCGTCGCCACCTGCCTCCACATACACGAGGAGCCCGTCCGGTGACTCGTTGCGAGCGAAGGACGAGATGTCGAGGAAGGCCGTCCCCGTGAGATTGCACAGAGTTTCGATGCAACCGCCGATCAGTCTTCCTTCGGCTTCCACGTCACCGCTGCCGTCGAGCCGGGTCCAGGAGCCCGCGGAGTCGAGCGTGTACTCGCGTACGTCGGGGCAGGCGGCGTAGTCGTCGAAGCCGGTGGTCCGGTGGCGGCCGGGCGGGGTCTGGGTGAACCGGTGTCCTGGGGGCGCTGCGACGATGTCGAGCCACGATCGCAGTCCTTCGGGCACTCGGTAGGGCGTGTCCATGAGGTTGTTGCCATGGACGGTCGCCGTCCCGGTGAGCAGAGTCATCGGTGTGATCAGGGTCGACATGTCGGAGAATCCGACGAGCCAGGTGGGCTCTGCCTCCCGCAACTTGTCCCAGTCGAGCAGTGGCAGCAGATCGATCGCGGTCTCCCCGCCCCACGGCGGCACGATGGCCTTGATGGTGGGGTCGGTCAGCATCGACATCAGTTCGCTCGCGCGGTCAGCGGCCGAAGCACTGACGTGCCCCGAGCCGTCCATGCAGCGGCCGATGACGACCTCGTACCCGCGGTCCTCGACGTCACGAACGGCGAAATCGAGGCGCTCACGCAGTTCCTTGGCGACTCCGCTCGACGGAGAGGTGACGCCAACACGGTCACCGGGACGCAGGGGGGACGGGTATCGAACAGCCATGCGCGGGATTTTGGCACAGACCCGTATCCGGAGGACACCGAGTTCCGTGCGCTCCAGACGGCCCGGATGCCGGGTCACCTTGATGACGCAGACGGCCTGTTGGTCGTGCATGCCACCGGCAGCCGGCCCGTCGAGATCACCGGCCTGCGACTGAAGTGCCCGGAGACCCGGGGGACGGCAACATACTTCATGGTGCAGCGCTGTCGACTGCGTCGCCTACCGGGCGGGCTCCTTCCTGGCTGTCTTCGCTCCCTTCACGAGAGGATCGGCGGGCAATGCCGGAACCTGTCGGAGGATCGTCTTCGCCCGTCCGGCCCGCCTCAGCACCCGCCGCCGTGTGCTCCTGTGGCAGCGGCGGATGGTCCTCCTCAGCCGTGGATCACTGCCTGGGCGGCAGGCTCGGCCTGGAGCCAGTGGTGGCCGGTGGGCGCCCAGCCCAGGAGCCGGCGCGCGCCGCTGTCGGTGGGGCCGCCGTCGACAGCGAGATTGCCGCCGGCGTGGACGAGGCGCAGACCCGCCAGGACGGGCGCGAGGCGCGTGCGGGCGTGGTCGGGACACCCTGCCGCGTCGTCGTCGAACTGCGCCAGGGCCGAGTTCTGCTCGTCGGGGGTGGCCATCGACAGGTGGAACAGGGCCTGGCGCCAGGCATAGGCCATGTCCTTGATGGTCCTCAGCGGGTGCGGGTTGCCGTGGATCCGCGCGGCGTGGCGGCAGGTGGTGGCGAATGCGCTGCGGGCCAGTGCCGCCCAGCCGGACTGCGGGCTCACCCCGACCGGCCCGGCGAGGAGGGCGAGGTTGTGCGTGGTGAGGATCTGGGCCTGTTCGATCACCGCGCCGGCCTGGGCGACGGACAGCCACGTCGTCCCGTCGACGCCAGCGCGTTCATGACACAGCGCCGCGAACTGCGCTGCGCCGGGGCTGCCTTGCCTGTCCCGGGAGGCGGACGCGTCGACGCCTGCGACGGCCGCGTAGTCGATGCCGTAGTAGGCCGCGTACAGGGATCCGTTGAGGAGCTCGGCCGCGGTCCGGGCCGCGGCAGGGAACTTGGCGGTGAACGTGCCCATGAAGATGTCGGCCGCGAGCTCTTCCGTCCACGGCAGCGTGAGCCCAGCGGTCCGGGCGAGCGTGGCGAGCTGGCTTGTCAACGGGTTGGGCAGCACGGTGCCGGGCCAGCCCCGCAGGGCGAGTTCACCGAGGTCGGCGAGGGTGCGTGCCGCCGTCGCGCGCACGGGATCGGTGCTCTGGCGGTGCTGTTCGACGGCCCGGACCCAGGGCAGTTCCTCGAAGCGGACCTGGTGCTGCAGGTCGAGCAGGAGCACCGAGCGCCGGTTGCGAAATGCACCGTAGGAGGCGGCCATCAGGCGGCCATCAGGCGGCGCAGTCGGGGGTCGGGACAGGCGGCGGCGCTCGCGGCCGCGACGAGCTGAGGCGTGAGGGTGGCCAGCACCTCAGCGGACGGTACGACGCCCGCCGCGATGAGCGTCGGGACGTCGGCCGCCAGCGCCCGGTGCACCAGACGGGCGATGGGCGCGGGCACGTCGGCGCCGACGGGCAGCCCTGTCGCCTCGTATTCGGCGGGGGTGACAGCCACCGTGAAGGTGCGGGCCTGCGGTGTGCCCGTGTCCGGCGGCAGGTCCGCCAGGCGCTCGGCGACCAGCTGGGCCATGGCGTGGTGGGTCGGGCGGGCGGCGTCCGCGGCCTGACGGGCGCGCAGTGCCGCATGTTCGGGTGTACCGGGTACGCCGCGTCGGCGCACCATGGCATCGACAGCGTGCTGCACCAGTCCACGGCGACGCGCATCCAGGTCGCCTCCGGCGACCAGGTCTTCCAACGCGGTCCGCAGGATGAACGAGTTCTCCTTCGGGCGGCGGTGCTTGCCGCAGCAGGTGTGTTCGGCGGCCAGCGCGCGATAGCGCTCCAGCAGCGCGGCCGCTCCCTCCTTCCACTTCGGCTTGGGGGCCCTGGCCAGGATGCGGCCGTTGCGCACGGTCTTCAGCCAGTGCTCGAGCAGTTCGTCTGCGAAGGGATTCCAGACGGTCAGCGCCTCGTTCATCGCCTCGACGCCGGCGTGCGGGCGCCGCTGCTGCAGCCGGCGGCGCACCTCTGCGACCGTCCAGGAGGACCTGATCCCGTCGTCAAGCGATGGCGTCCTCACTTGAGCTCGCCATCGCTTGACGACAGGCAGCGGACCCGCCCGAGTGCGCCTATGCCCCCGGCTACCGGCACGACCAAGGCAGGTCAGCGCACTACAACACCCCGCCGGGGGTTGTGCGCTGAGCTCCTGGCGCACGTTCCGGCAGCGCAGACACCGGGCTGCCTGGGGCGCGTGCCGCACGGTCCGATGTCGCGGCCGCCCACCGTCCGCAACGGATTTCATCGAACCCGGCGGTGCCGCCGGTGCAGCCGGAAGATCTGCACCGATACCGGGAATCAGGCCGCGACGAGCTCCGGCTCGCGGTCCGGCGTCTTGACCTTGGGCTTCTTGTTCGGCAGCGAGAGCCGGACGACCTTGCGCCACGCGGAGAACACCTGCTTGGGCAGTGGCCCGGAGACGTACTCCAGCTCGTACTTCTCGAACAGCGCGCGCACCTTCACCGCGACCTCGGCGTACCGGTTGCTCGGCAGGTCCGGGAACAGGTGGTGCTCGATCTGGTGCGACAGGTTGCCGGTCATGAAGTGCATGGCCTTGCTGCCGCTGATGTTCGCCGAGCCCATCATCTGGCGCAGGTACCACTGGCCGCGCGTCTCGTCCTTGATCGACCGGCGCTCGAAGACCTGCACGCCCTCGGGGAAGTGCCCGCACATGATCACCGAGTGGGACCAGATGTTGCGGACCAGGTTCGCGGTGAACGTGGCGGCGAGCGTGGTCAGGAACGACGGGCCCGAGAGCAGCGGGTGGATCACGTAGTCCTTGAGCACCTGCTTGCGGATCTTGCGGCCCACGTCCTTGGCCCGCGCGCGGAACTCCGGGTTCTTGCGGCGGCGCTTGTGCAGGTTCTTGCCGAGCTCCAGGTCGTACGCCGCGATGCCGTACTCGAAGAAGCAGGCGTTGATGAAGTTCCACAGCGGCTGGCCGAGGTGGAACGGGTGCCACTTCTGGTCCTCGTCGACGCGCATGATGCCGTAGCCGAGGTCGTTGTCCTTGCCGATCACGTTGGTGTACGTGTGGTGCAGCTCGTTGTGCGAGTGCTTCCACTGATCGGCCGGTGAGACGTGATCCCACTCCCAGGTGGTGGAGTGGATCTTCGGGTCGCGCATCCAGTCCCACTGGCCGTGCAGGATGTTGTGGCCGATCTCCATGTTGTCCATGATCTTCGCCACGGACAGACCTGCGGTGCCGAGCAGCCACGCGGGCGGGAAGAACGAGAACAGCAGCACGCCCCTGCTGGCCAGCTCGAGCTTGCGCTGCGCCGAGATCACCTTACGGATGTAGGCGGCGTCCTTCTCACCACGGCTGGCGATCACCTCGTCGCGGATCGCGTCCAGCTCGCGGCCGAGCTCCTCGATCTGCTCCGCGGTCAGGTGGGCGGTGGGGTCGATGGCGGTCAAGGTGCTCCTACCGTTCGATGTCGCAGGGGCCCGCCGCGGCGGACACGCAGGTCTGGATGAGGACGCCCGGCTCGGCCTCGGTGATCTCGCCGGTGCGCAGGTCGCGGACGGCGCCCGCCTTGAGCGGCGTGACGCAGCCGAAGCAGATGCCCATGCGGCAGCCGGAGGGCATGAGCACGCCGGCCTCCTCACCGATGTCCAGCAACGGGGTGGCGCCGTCCGCGTCGACGGTCTTGCCGGTGGCGCTGAACGTGACCTCGCCGCCGTCACCGGCGACGACGATGCCGGGGCGGAAGCGTTCGGTGTGCAGGCGCTCCGGCACGCCGTGCTCGGTCCAGTGCTCTTCGGCGGCGTCGAGCAGGCCCGTGGGCCCACAGGCCCAGGTCTCGCGCTCGGCCCAGTCGGGCACGAGTTCGCCGAGACGGGCCATGTCGAGCTTGCCGTCCGTGTCGGTGTGCACCTCGGTGAGCCGCAGCTTCTCGTCCGCGACCAGGTCGTGCAGTTCGTCGCGGAAGATCACGTCTTGCGGCCGTGGCGCGCAGTGGACCATGACGACGTCGTCGAAGTCGGTGTCGCGCAGCATGCCCATCACCGGCGTGATGCCGCTGCCGGCCGTCAGGTAGAGCACCTTGGCGGGCTTGGCCCGGGCCAGCACGAAGTCACCGGTCGCCTGGTCGAGCTGGACCAGCGTGCCCGGCTTCGCCCTGCGGACCAGGTGGTTGCTGACCTTGCCGTCCGGGATCGCCTTCACGGTGATCGTGACGCGGCCGTCCTCACGGTGTGTCGGTGAGGTGATGGAGTAGGCACGCCACAGGCGCACCCCGTCGACGTCGACACCGATCCGCACGTACTGACCGGCTGTGTGGCCGCGCCAGCCCCGTCCCGGTCTGATCACGACGGTCGCGGCGTCATCCGTCTCGGGGTGTACGGCCTCGATGCGCCCCCGCAGGTCGGCGCCCGCACGCAGCGGGCTGACCAGGTCGAGGTAGTCCGACGGCAGCAGCGGTGTCGTGACCATCTCCAGCAGATTCCACGCCCTGCTGCGGAGGGTTGTACTCGTCATGGCCCCAGCTTGCTGCGTCTCAGGGCGTAAAGTCCTGACCGCAGGACGTGAAACTGATCAGCGGAATTGTTCGCAGGGAATAAAAACGTGAGCCATGTAACCCGGAAGGCCAGCGAACTGGCTCTGGACGAGACGACGGTCACCGTACTTCGGGCCGAGCTGAAGACCACCGCCGACGAGGTCGTCCAGGCGATCATCGAGGAGGTCCCTCCCTACGCCAACGCCCTTTCGGGCCACATGGGCGCCACCATCCGCCGAGCCGTCCGCACCGCCCTGGGGCACTACCTGGACCTCGCGAGCGGGAACGCCACAGGCGGCGACGGCGGTGACGCGGCCTACGAGCTCGGTCGCGGCGAGGTCCGCGACGGCCGTTCGATGGACGCCCTGCTCAGCGCCTACCGCGTCGGCGCCCGCGTGGCCTGGCGATGCCTGGCAGCGGGTGCCGTACCCGCAGGTCTGCCCGCCGCCGAGGTCGCCAAGTTCGCCGAGCTGACCTTCGCCTACATCGACGAGCTCTCCGCCGCGAGCGCCGCGGGCCACGCCGACGAACTGGCCGCCCGGGGCAGGGCCCACGAGCGCCACCTGGAACAGCTGGCCCGCGACCTCCTCGCCGACGCGAGCCCGGACGTGCTGCTGGCCTCTGCTCAACGGGCCGGGTGGCAGCCCCCGGCCTCGCTGACCGCGGTCCTGCTGCCCGCCGCCCAGGCCCGGCCTGCCTGCCGTGCGCTCGACCCGAGCACCCTCGTCCTCGACGATCTGCCGGACGCCACCGGTGTGCTGCTCGTCCCCGATGCCGACCGATCACATCTCCTGCGTCAGCTGACCGACCGCGCCGCCGTGGTCGGCCCGGCCCGGCCCTGGACCTGTGCGTCCGCCTCGTACGCACGAGCCGTACGCGCGCGCTCCTTCTCCTCCGACATTCGCGACACCGAGGACCACCTGCCCGAGCTGGTGCTGAGCGCCGACGTGGACGCGTTCGCAGACCTGCGTGCCCGAGCCCTCGCACCGTTGCGGAGCCTGCCTGTCGCGACCGCACGGCGGCTGGAGGAGACATTGCGGGCGTGGCTGCTGCACCAGGGCAGGCGGGACGAGGTGGCGGCGGCGTTGTTCGTCCATCCCCAGACGGTCCGGTACCGGATGTCGCAGCTGCGGGAGCTGTTTCCGGATCTCGCGTTGCCGCACCGGGTCCTTGAACTGACGCTGGCGGTCGGTCTTCGGGCCGGCTGACACGTGCCCCGACCGTCCACGACCCCGTCCGCGAGCGGCCCGGGAATCGTGCTTCGTTCCCGGTGTCATCAGCTGGTGCGGGACTCCGGTCGGGGTCGGGGCTGCCTCGGCAGGCCCACCTGGCTGCCGGGTGTCAGGCCGGTGGGCCTGCCGAGGCGTACCGGGACTCCGGGCGAGTACAGGACGCTGACCGGCGGCCCGCCCAGAGCCGGGAGTCCGGCCGCCGCGAGGAGGTTCTCCTCGCAGTCCAGCAGCTCCGCGCGGTGGAGCGGCCAGCGGGGATGGTCGTTGGCAAGGTAGCCGGTACCGCCGGCGAACGTGTTGTGCATGCCCCACCGGGCGGTGAGGAAATGCTCCAGCTCCGTCGGCTCCGGAATGGGGTGGCCGACCGTGACGACGATCCGGCTGCGCGCCCGGGAGGTTCCGGGGCGGAGCCGGTCACTGCGGTACGTGACGGTGTCGCCGTCCGCTCGTACGTCCATGCGGGACCACAGGTACGGGAGCCGGAAGCCGAGGCGCCCCAGGAGCACCGGCACGAGCCGGGAGGCGTCCATGGACCGGAAGACGACCCCGCGGCGGCCATGCGCGTCGACCGAGTAGAGGCGCACGTTGGTTTCCGGGAAGGAGCCGAAATACGGCACCCCGGGCAGCCGTAGCCAGCCCACCTTCTCCATCCTGAAGGCGATCAGACCGACGTAGGTGACCCCGTCGTACGTGTCCGCGGTGAGCCCGTGCGGCAGCAGCGGGGCGACGTCCGCGGGATCGACGGCCCAGTGGACGAAGGTGAGGTCGAGCCACTGCTGGGTGAGGAGCGGACTGCGCACTGCGTCCGGCGCCTCGGGCGTGATGGGCGTGGGGTGCACCCCACCAGAGTGCCAGATCGCCTGCGGGGGAGGGAGTGCGTCCGGGGCGGTCACCGGCCGCCGCGGCCACCGCGGGCCGGGGGCCGGGGGGGGGGGGTGAAACCGGGGCGCGGGCAAAAAGGGGGGGCCGGGGGGGGGGGGGGCCCCCCCCGGGGAGAAAAAAG
>NZ_JBEOWS010000295.1:0-12476 GCF_040296125.1 Streptomyces sp. NPDC002265
CTCTTGCTGGTGGTGCGCCCCTGCCGGGTGCGCACCCCACCACCGTTTTCGTGTGTCTGCACGGCCTTCCCATCTGTGGGAACACCCTCACGGGGCACCGTCCAGGTTGGCGAAGCCGTGTTCGACGGGGGCGCGTCCGGCGGCCAACACGCGGTTGGCCTGCTTCTGCCCCGGGGTGAGCTTGCGGGCGCAGGTGGCCTTGAAGCCGGTGACGATCTGGCAGGTAGTGGCTATGACGCAGCCCCCGGCCTGTAGGGCGCGGGGGCCTCGGCGTGGCCGGGTGGTCAGCGGTGCCCACCTGTGGCCCCGCTGGTAAGCCAGCGGGGCCGTGCAGGAGCTTGACCTCACTCAGAGGGTGTCGTTCCAGTTATCGTCATTGTCGCCGTACCACCAGCTCTCGGTACCGGACGGGGCGCACTGAAGCGAGCCCGCATGCCGCAGGCATACTCGGATGTACCGGTGGGCGCCGTCGATGGGGTTGGACTTAGAGGTGGAAAAACTTCCGGCGCTGCCGGCAGTCCACTCGCAGTAGTCGTATCCCGAGTTGGGCGTCTGAGCCATGATCCATGGCGTCTGCTTCCAGTAGTGATCTGCCGTACCGGAAACCGCGAAGTTGGACCGATCGATCGAGAGGATGTCTCCCGCGGCAACGCTATCGGCTTTGGCATACACCGCAGCGTTTCCGGCGTCTGTATAGAGGTGCACCTTCGTTCCGTGAAGGGTGACGGGGTAGTGCGTCCCCACTTCGCTCCAGCCCCGTATTGTCGTGCCAGCGGTGTTGTAATGGCAGGCTTTTGCGGCGTTTGCCGAGGTCGCAGTGCCCATGTTAACGGCAACTGCTGTCGCGGCGACGATCACAAGTGCCCCGGCGGTGCGGACTGTTCGACTCCCACTTACCTTGCCCAGCATGTGCCCTCCACGATCATGGACATGGCGAATCGGGGAGACTCTAAACGGCACGGAATGCATCTGACAATGCATCTGACAATGCATCTGCGGCGCCTGCCCTGCCTTCTCGGCGGATCGGCTCCGGCGCGATCGTGCAGCCATGATGCGCGGGAAACGACGTAGCCCCCGACCAGCACGTTCGAAGATGGCGAAGGCTCAGGAAGCAACCCAGTTGGGGGATCCGTAGCCGACTCGGGCTCCGTCTCCACCCTGCCGGCCTGCCGGTGCCGGCCAGGCGGTGTCATGGGGATGTAGGCGTGCAGGCGGGCGTATGTGGCTGTTTCTAATGTCGCCCCGACGTGATGAGGACGCTGTGGAGCCGTTCCGGTGTTCTGCGGCGGGTGGCGGGTTGTGGTTTCAGCGCTCGCTGTCGTGCTGGGCGAAGAGATCGAGCCGCCCGCGCAGGGGCAGGTGGGCCTCTGCTGGGGCGTGTCGGCAACGGTTGAGGATGGCGAGAGGCAGCGGAACACCCCCGCGTCGGCGGGGAGGACGACCGCCCCTGTGTCCAGTAGGTCTCCAATAGCGTCCTCCCCGTCGACCCGGGGGTGCCTGCGCCGGTACAGGCCAGACCCCTTTTCTTCAGGACCGTTGCCGCTCACTCTCACCACGGCAGCCACCCCCGGCCCGGGCCGTGTGGGTCCTGCCGGGCCGTCCGTCTGGTGCGGGAGTACCGCTTTGGCATGCATCACAGCTCGGTCCACGGTCTCGGATCGCCACCGGCCAGGGGTACCCAGACATCGCCCGTGGGCTTATGGAGTTCGAGGTCGTCGAGGGTTGCCGCGCCGAGGGGTACGTGCCGGGCCAGTGTGGCCACGTGGGGGTGCTGGGCGGTCATGGCCTGCAGGTCGCTGATCCGGTGGTGCAGGACGTAGGGGGTGGCTCCGGTGAGGACGAACAGGATGCGGGGGAAGACGGGATACCAGCGCAGCCAGGCGGGACCGGGAGTGGCCGGCTGCCGTGCGCGCTGTCGTCCCGCGGGCTGTGGTTCGTAGGACCACAGGCGTGCGTATTCGATCAGTTTCGCTGCGAGGCGTTCGCTGCTCATGGTCGTGCGGTCGACCTCGACGAACGCCCTCAGCTTCCTCCGCCGGTCCTCGCTGGTGAGTGTGTAGTGCATCAGTGCGTCCGTGATGATTTTCTCGCCGTCGCCGAGTGGGTGAGAGACCTCGGGTGTCCAGTCGAGGTGGCCGTGTTCGTCGCCGCGTCTGCGGGCGTCGGCGACGAATGCGAGGTGGGTGCGGAGCACGGTGAGTGTGTGGGGTGTCTTCAGCGAGGCGGCGGTGGCCGAGGTGATCGGATACGGCGGCCGGCTGCGCAGTGCGGGGAAGTCGCGTACCAGTCGGGCTCCTTCGCCGGTGAGGTACCAGGCGCGGGTGCGGTTGGACTGTGGCAGCACCGTGTAGTCCACGAGGCCGTTGCGGCGCAGTTTGTTCAGCGGCGCCGAGACGGTCTGCCGCGTGGTGCCGGGCCGCAGCAGATCGTGGAGCTGGCTCGTGGTCGCCATCCGGTGCTGGCCCAGCACGGCCAGGAGCTGATGCGGCAGCGGCTCGACCGGACTCGGCGTGTGACCGGAGAACACGGTCTCGAAGCTGGCGGTCACCGGTAGCTCCTCTTCTGCAGCTGCACGGTTGGCGGAGTGACGGGGGCGAGCTGGGCGAGGAGCGGTTCACATGGCCCAGCTGGCTGGTGGCGCGGGCCGTGAGCTGGTCAAGGGGGCTCGGTGCCGCCTCACCTTCTGCAACTCGGCGTCTGCGGCCGTCGGGTGAGCCGCGTCGTTCTTTGAGGTCTGATTGCCAGGGGGCATGCTTAAACTCCCAGGCCGGGGCGTGTACTTGCTGGCCTTGAGGAAACCCGTCGGCCCCGACCAGGGCGCCGACCATAAGCTCCCGACCACGGTCACGATGGGGCCACAAAGCTTGTGGTCGGGGCGTGGTCGGCCTGACCGCAGCTCCGACCATGGCCCCCGACGGCGACTGGGCAGGACGGCACCGGACATCGCCGAGAAGGCGGTGAGGCCTGGGGGCAGAGGGAGAAGTCGCCGAAGGACCGGGTTCGGGCCGGCTCCATGAAGGAGACCGGGCGTGGTCCGGTCGCATGGCTTGGCCGAGTGCGCAGCCCGACGTCGATGGCGCCTTCCGGCTGTGCGCAGTGGGCTCTGCGCATGCTGAGTGTGCAGAGCTGGGAACCGTTGCGCAGACGACTGCGCAATGAGGAATGCTGCCACTGCGCATCCTTCAGCGGACACCGGGGCAATGGTGATGGCCGGTTCCGTGAGGCTGTGTGGTTTTGCGGCGGGGAGGTGGCTGGCCTCTTCGTACCGGCCATCGTGCGGCGTCTGGCCCGCCGGGAGTTCGTCGATCCCTTGAGCCAGAGGCCGCGGTCTTACGGTATCTGGCGTGTGACGCGCTTCAGTGTTGTGGTCAGGGCGTCGAGGAGCGGCGGGCGGCGAGTTCCTCGAGGCGGGAGCGTTTCCAGCGTTGCTGGCGTGGTCGGCCGGCGCTGCCGCGGCGGTATGCGTATCCGTCGGGTTGTTCGAGGTCGGGCAGGAGTCCGTGGCCGATCGCGCTGATGAGGCTGTCGGTGTTGCCGTATCCGAGGATCTGGGCTGCTTCGGCGGCGCCGACCAGGTCGTCGGTCTCCTCCTGGTCGGCTGGCGGCAGGACACCGCGCTTTCGGGCGGCGGCGACGACGGTGGCCCGGCGCCACTTCTTGCGGGCCCCGCCGCGGCTGCCTTCCTCCCTCTCCAGGGTCTGCGGCTCGGGTAGTTCGGGGATGCGTCCCTGGTAGAGGGCGCTGGAGAAGGAGGCGACGCTGCTATAGCCGAACAGACTCGCGACCTCGGCCGTGCCGAGCAGCTCGTCGGGGTCCCCGTCGACGGGCACTGCGGGTAGCGCGGCAGTTGGGGCGGAGCTGCGCCGGCCCTTGCCGGGCCGGCTGCTGGCCCAGGCGACGATCGTGGCGCGGCGCCACGCGGGGCCGTCGGCGTCGGGTTCGGGGAAGTAGCCGGGCCGGTCGCGGAAGTAGGCGTCGATGGTGGAGGTGCGGGTGTAGCCGAGGAGGTGGGCCACTTCCCGCTTGGTGAGTAGTTCGTCCTGGTCGGCCTCGAGTACCGAGGCCGGCAGTGTGCGTTTCTTCGGGGCGCGCTGGGCGAAGAACGTGGCGACCTCGTCGTGGCGCCAGAATCGTTTGCGGCCCTCGGTGTGCGCGACTGCGGGGAAGCCGCTGTCCGGGTCGTTGCTCCACTCGCTGATCCGGGGCTTGCTCGTGCCGAACTCGGACACGATCTGCGTGGTGTCCACGAGCTGCTCGGCAGGAGACATCTGTGCCCCTTCGGAAGAATCGGCAAGACGGTGTCGGGTCCCGGACGGGCGCGACAAGTTCGATAATGCCAAAGGTGATGCTTCGGTATCAAGGGCAACACTCGGCTCGGCCGGCGTCTGGAGGAAGCCGAAGACGCCCTCGCGGCAGCCCGCACCAGTCTCCGCCGCATGATCCGGGACGAGAGCCGTACCAGTGGTCGTCGACGCCGCCGAGTTCTGTCCGTTCTGATCCCGAGCCCGGCGGCGGTGTTGGCCAAGTGCCCTTTGCCGCCGGGCGCCTCTGCCGAGGCTCTACTCCTGATCGGTCGATTCGTGGGAGTCGAGCCCGTGAGCCCAGGCTGTGGCTGCTGCGAGGTCGGGGGCGGTACCGACGGGGACGTAGGCGAAACCGTTCCACTGCTCCAAGGCCCTGGGTTCCTCGGGCCGTAGGTGGCCGGCGCCGCCGTGCAGCGGCCGGTGACGCCGGTACTGGTCCATCGGGGGGCGGCGCCGTTTGGTGTACGCGGCGAGCGGGTCGTCGGCATCGACGCGCGGGAGAGCGCGTGACGGCTGGTTCGGCGGTCCGGGACGGCTGTGCTTGCCCATGCCCTCGATGGTCTCAGGCCGCGATGGTGGTCGGCCGGGCGGCGGCGAGATCTTTCGCCCTCGTACGCACCTCGTCGACGGCGGCGCTCCGGTACGGGCGGGCCGCGTCGAGCAGGGTGTTGAGCCGAGAGGCCACCAGTGTGGAGTCGACCCGAGCGGCGTCGTCGAGCGCCTGCTGGGCTACTGCGGCGCCCCTGTCGGCCTCGCCCTCGTCGAACAGCGCGGCGGCGAGCCCCACGCGGTCCATGACGCGGACGCGGTCGAACCCCGGCTTCCTGAGTTTCAGCGCGTCCTCGAAGTGGGTGCTCGCTCGTTTGCGGGGGCGGCCAAGGCCGGCGAGGTCCCGGGCGGAGACCGCGCGGGCGCCGGCGTGCTCGGCAGCGTCGAAGTACGCGACCCATTCGGGGACGTCCTCGCCGAGCCCGTCCGCCACGAGCTCATCGGCGTCGCCGAGACACCGCTCGGCCTGGCGTTCGTTGCCGAGGGCCGCGTGCACGCGCCCCGTCTGCGAGGCGACCAGCGCCTTGACCGCGGGCATCTTGGCCTTCGCCGCGGCGACACCGAGGAGGCCGAGGGCGTCGTCAGGGCGGCCGAGGTAGATCATCTGGTGCGACATGCGGGTGACGATCTCCACCCCGCGATCACGCCACCCGGCCTCCCCGGCCGCGTACACGCCGTAACTCCAGTACCGCTGGGCTGTCGGGTACCGGCCGCAGTCATGGCTGACCCATCCGGCGAGCGCCGCCAAGTCGGCCGTCGCCGCAAACACCCGGGGCCGCAGACTCTTCGGAACGCCGTCCTGGATTCGGCGGGCGGCCTCGGCGAGCTGGGCGACGATCGCCGAGCGGTACAGGCCGCCGCCCTGGCAGGCGTCGGCCCTGGTGAAGAAGGCGGTCACTTCCTCCAGCGCGGTGACGGTGTCCGCGTCGAAGCCCTTGCGGCCGTGGTTCAGGGTGCGGGCGGTGCCGCCGAGCATCCGCTCGGCGGCGAGGATCAGCGGGGCCCCGACGGCGAGCTTCAGAGTGTCGCGGCGGTTCATGAACAGATCCATCTGCGTCCATCCGGCCAGGGTCTGGGCGGCTGCCTCGGTCAGCAGCGGGAGCTGGATGCTATCCAGCTCCGGGCCCGTGGCCGTGAGGCCGAGATCGCCGGGAGTGAGCGGTTGCCCGGCCGCTTTTGAAAGGACTTCCGCGAGCAGGGCGGGCACCGGCGGGCGGGGCCGTTCACCGTCGATCCAGCGCCGGACGCGGGTCGCGTCCGGCGCGACCTGGCGGTGACCTTGGGCTTTCGCCGTCGCGGCGATGCGTCGCGCGATCTCGCCGTGGGACAGCCCGGTCGCCGCGATCCACAGCGCCAGGTGCGGGTTGCTGAATCTGCTGACCATCGCTGCCTCGCCTTCCCCGCTGGCATGTACGGAGCGTGGCATATTCGCCACGGTTCGCGACCCTTACGGTACTGGTCAGGGCACCGGACGGTCACCGATTCTGTGCAGGCGGGAGCCAACCGGCTGCCGCCCGGCGTACAGGGGAAGGGACAACGCATGGCGACGCTTGCACCCGAGGCTCCGTGGGCGATGCGGCTGGTCACCGACCGGCTCCCGGTCGGCCCGCCGTCGTACGCGGCGGTGACGCTCGACCCGGTCACACAGACCGCGCGCTACACCGACAGCGCCGGCCGGCCGGTGGAGATGGGCAAGCACGGCACCAGCAAGACCACCGGCACCGCGTCGGTGTCGGGTGGCGGTGACGGTCAGAACCCACAGCCGCAGACCCAGGACGACAACACCACCGACTACGAATCGGACTGACCGATGGCCTCCACCGTCCTGGTCGTCACCGCGCTGGAAGACGTCACCGCGGACTGGGTCATCGCCGCGCTGAACGAGCGCGAGGTACCTGTCGTACGCATCGACCCCGCCGACATCGGGCCCGGCCTGACCTTCGGCGCCCACATCGGTCCGGACACTCCGGCATGGGGCGGGCGCCTGCGTACGGCAAGCCGGGAGGTGGAGCTGGGGGAGGTGGCGGCGGTCTACTACCGCCGCCCCACCCCCTACACTGCCCGCTACGTGCAACTGTCAGCCCAGCAGCGGGACTTCGCCGCCGCCGAGGCCCGGAACGGACTCGGCGGCATCCTCAACAACCTGCACGCCGCGCTGTACGTCAACCACCCTGCCGCAGTGACCCGCGCCGACTTCAAGCCCGCCCAATTGCAGAGCTTCGCCCGGTTCGGGCTCCAGATCCCGCCGACGCTGATCACCAACGACCCCGAGCAGGCACGCAAGTTCGCAGCCCAGCACGAGCACGTCATCTACAAGACGTTCCGCGGCCTGCCCCGAGGCGAGGACGGGCACACCGGCGCGATCTGGGCCCAGCGTGTCGACCCAGAGACCTTCGACGACTCGCTCGGGGTGATGCCGCACCTGTTCCAGGCAGAAATCCCCAAGACCGGCGACGCGCGGGTGACCGTGGTCGGCCGACGCGTCTTTGCGAGCCGGATCCAGGCTCCGGACGGCGTCTTGGACTGGCGCTGCGGCGACTGGGACGACCTCATCCACACGCCCGTCGCCGTCCCGGCCCCGACCGAAGAGGCCCTGCACCGCTATCTGACATCGTTCGGCCTGGTTTTCGGCTGCTTCGACTTTGCTCTCACCGGCCCCGAAAACGAGACCGAATCCTGGACGGCCATCGAGTGCAACAGCAACGGGCAATGGGGCTGGCTGCCCGACGCACCGGCCATCACCGAGGCGTTCGCCGACATCCTGACCAGGAAGGAGACGGTGCACCATGACCATGCCCACCGACCTTGAGACCGACGCGGCCCGCCTGCGCCAGGCCATGGCGAAGGCTCTTGCCGAGGACGGAGCTCTCACCGATCCGGCCTGGCGACAGGCGGTGCAGAAGGTACCGCGGCACCGGTTCGTTCCCGGCTTCTACCTGCCCGCCGACGAGCGCGACGGACAGGGCCTGACGGTATGGGAACCGGCCACCGCCGAGCTCGACTACGGCCGGTGGCTGGCCGCCGCCTACTCCGACACCACGCTCATCACACAGTTCGACGGCGACGAACCCGACTGGAAGAGCCCGGCGCAACGACACGGCGGAGCCCCGACATCGTCCTCCACGCTGCCCTCGCTCGTACTGCGGATGTGGGCCGATGCCGACCTCCAGGAGGGACACACGGTGCTGGAGATCGGTACGGGGACCGGCTACTCGACGGCGCTCGCATGCGAGCGCCTCGGCTCCGCCGACGTCACCAGCATCGAGGTCGACCCCCACCGGCTGCAGACGGCGGCGAGCGCACTCTACGGCTGCGGCTACACCCCCACACTCGCCGTGGCGGACGGACTGTACGGCTACTGGCCCGAGGCCCGCTTCGACCGGATCGTGGCCGCCTGCTCGTTCCGGGCCGTGCCGCCCGCGCTGCTGGCCCAGACCCGGCCGGGAGGGAAGATCCTGCTCACCCTCAGCGGCTGGCTCTACGGATACGCCCGCGTCCTGCTGACCGTCGCCGAGGACGGTACGGCCGAGGGCCAGTTGCTGAGCGGCACAGTCTCGTTCATGTCCGCACGTGCCCACGCGGCGCCGACGTTCGGCAACCCCGCCCACTGGGCGGCCGGCCTGCCGGAGAAACCGCGGACGGGCCGGCACAGCCCGCAGCGGATCACCGACGCCACCGAGGAAGCGTTCCACCTACGGTTCCTCGCCCAAAGCGCGGTGCCGGACGCACAGATGACGACGGTCGCCGACGTGGTGCACCTGGTCGACGTGGTGACCGGCTCAGCCGCCACCCTCACCCCGCACGACGGCGGTTGGCAGGTGCGCGAGGCCGGCCCCGTGCGGCTGTGGGAGCGTATCGAGCGCGTCCTGGACGCCTATGACGAGGCCGACCGACCGGGACCGCAGACGTTCACCCTGCACGTCTACGACGCCGGACAGCACCTGCGCCACCCGCAGATGCCCGGCCTGCCGCTGCCACGGCTGTTTTGACCTGTGCCCCAAAGCGCGGGCTGTACCGCCAGTTCTGGCCGCCCTGACGCTGCTGGAGCTTGGCGCGTTCTACCTGGCCGCGGCTGCCGTCCAGGTCGACCGGCCCGGCGCCTTCCCGGGCAGATGCTTGCCGGCGCCGTCACCGCGGCGCTCGGCCTGTGCCGCGCCCTCGACCGGCCGGCCCCGGCCGGCCAGGCCGCGGCCGCGGACCGGCGGGATGGGGTGCTCTTCGCCGACCAGGCGCTGTTCGACCTGCTGACCGCGGCGTGGCGCGCCGACGCCGTCCTGGACGCTGGCCTGGAGAAGGCCGCCCTGGCCCACCTGCACGCCCTGGCCGCAAGCCTCGCCCGGTCCGACGGACAAGTCGGCACGCTCACCGCCCCCGTCGGCGATGCCGCCGCCGGCCCGGCCGTGGGGGAGTCGGTGCTGCTGGGGTCGGATCCCAGGGTGCGGGCGCTGGGGTGCCTGCCCGAGTACGCCGCTCACCAAGCCCGGACCACCTGCCGGATGCCGGTCCTCCGGGCGGTGGCCGGCGCGCTCACCGCCTGTGCTGGCCAGGAGGAGGCGGTGGCCACCGCGGTCGAGGTACGGCTGCTGGCACTGCACCGCTACGCCCCGACCTCCGCTGCCGAACACCATGCCGCGCTGTACAGCCTGCCCCAGGGCCGGCCCTCGCCAGCCGCGTCCTGGCTGCGCTGGGGCCCCCAGCCCTCCCCTGCTTGAGCAAACTCCGCGCTGGTCGCGGCCGTCGCGCGGCACAAGACGCGGATGCCGACGCTGGAGGCGTCCGACCGGACACCGCCTGGCGTGCGGCCGCGCTCCCGCACACGATCGTCCGCCTGGAGCCGCTTCCCCACCGCAACAGCCTGTTCGCTGCCTTCGTGGCCGCCCAGTACATGGACCAGTCCGGCGAGGACATCGACCCGCCGTACGGCGCCCTGGCTGACCTCGTCAGGAAGATCCGCGACACCCGGCTGAGCATCTACGCCGTCGCCGAGGTCCTGCGCTCCTGGCGCATCTGACCCGGGCGACGGGCGTACGCCGGTCCCGGCTGATCGCGTCGGCGCCCGCCTGCGTACGGCGCGCCCGGACGGGTCTGCGAGGATGTCCGGCGGCCGTCCGCACCGGGCCCGCAGCGCTGCGCCGGTCCGGGAATGCGCAGGCGGCGACAGGTGGACGGGGTCGGGCCCGGCGGGCGGGAGAGCGGAGTGGTGGGGGACGTGCCGGAGTACCCGGAGTACCTTGCCGCGGCGGTGTTCGCCGTGGGCGGCGTCGTCCATGCTGTGCTGGCGCCGCACCGGTTCTCCACCGCTGTCCTGTTCAGCCTCGCGGTGACGTCGGCCGGGCTCGGCGTGGCCGCCCGCAGTGCGGAGACCCACCTCACCGTCGTGACCGTGCTCGCCGTCGCCGCCCTGCTCATGACGCTCGCGCTGGGCCTGCTCCTGCTGGTCGACGGCATCGTCCTGGTCCGGCGCTACGGACCGCAGGCGGCCCTGCTGGCCACCGGCGCCGCCGGCTGCGCCCTGCTGGCGGTGCTCGGCCTCGACGCGGTCGTCCAGACGGCCGGGGGCAAGGTGGCGGGTGCCCTCATGGTGGCGGTGAACGCGGCCGCCGGATACCTCAGCCTGCTCTTCCTCGTTTTCACCCTCTACGTGTTCGTCCGGGGCCGCAGCACCCCGCCGCCGGGGACCACCCATGTCGTCGTCCTGGGCGCCGGGCTCAACGGCGACCGGCCCGGTCCGCTGCTGCGCCGCAGGCTGGAGCGGGCCCTCGCGGTCGACGCCGCCGGCGCACCGGACACAGACGGTGTGGTGTTCGTCGTCTCGGGCGGCCGGGGCGACGACGAGGTGCGCTCCGAGGCGGACGCCATGGCCGACTACCTGCGCGCACGCGGGGTGGCCGCCGACCGGATCGTGCGGGAGGACCGCTCCGTGAACACCGGGCAGAACCTCCGCTTCAGCGCGGCCCTCATGGACCGCACCGCTTCCGGGCACCGTGCCACGGTGGTCACCAGCGGCTTCCACGTCTACCGCACGGCCCTGCTGGCCCGTCGCGCCGGCGTTCTTGTCCACGTCGTGGGCGCGCCGACCTCCCCCACATACTGGCTCTCCGCGACCCTGCGCGAGTTCGCCGCTGTCCTGTGGCTGGACCGGCTGCCCCTGATCGGGCTCAGCCTGCTGCTGGCGGTGCCCGTGGCGACAGCGGTCTTCCAGCGCTGAGGCACCCGTTGTGCGCGCCGCCCCGGGCAGCAGGGTCGGCGTGGCTTCGCCGGCAATCCGCGCCCGTGCCGAACAGCGGAGGTGGCCGCTGGCTGACGGAGCCCGGCTGGGCTCCTTCGAGGATGTGGGGCAGGCGGGGAGGTAGGGGTGGTGCGCCTACGGCGCAGGGGGTTTGGCGTCGTGCTGGGCGGTGTGGCGCTCGGCGTCGGCGCGGGCGTCGGCGGCGGTGTATCCGGTGTCGCACCTGGCGTGGCAGAGCTGTCCGGGCGGTGCGTGGCAGGTCTCGCACTGCTCTTCGAAGTCCTTGGGCCTGAACGGCGGCGGGCTGCTCATGCTGGGGCGTCCTTGATGTGCTCCGTCACTAGGCGAGCGGACAGGACCGGAGCCCTCGTCATCAGTGCCGCGCAGCTGGCCTGCCAGATCTGCCCCGGACTGGAGGCGGAGATCCGGAAGTTGGCGGCCGGACTGACCTGCCATGTGCGGCCGTGAGGGTCGGTCACGGTGTGGGTGAGGAGCTGGGGGTCGTCCTGGCGGTCGTTGCTGGTCCAGTCAAGGCAGGCGGCGGTGAGGGCGCGGCCGGGCTGGGCGCAGTGTTCGGGGGTGGCGTGGGCGAACGTTGCCACGGGTTATCTCTCCTCGTGATCAGGGGTGGGGCTGGGGCGGCTTGGCGGTAGGCCACGCCGGGGAGTGGCCGTGTCGGCCTACGGGCGGGCGAGGTCGCGGCGGATGCGCGCGTGGGTCTCGCGTGCCTGCCTGCGGGCCTGGTCGGCTGCGGCCTGCGGACTGGCGGCGTAGACGACGTTGACGCTGCCGAAGGCCTCTTCGGCGTCCTCGCTGTACTGCGCGTAGACGTCGGCCCATTCGCCCGGATTAGCGGGTGCCTGCTCCACGTGCCAGATGTCGACGTCGCCTCCTCCTGTCCACTGACCGACCACGAAGTACGCGCGCTGCGGGCCTTCCGCGACGGCGGTGGGCCGGGCCAACCCCTCGTACTCCGACCGCAAGAGCGCCAGACGCTGCCCTTCCTCGGCGGCTGCGCGCGTGCTGATCTCGGCCCACTTCGGGAGGTACTCGGCGCGGTGGGCCAGGCTCTCGCGGCCCGGAGCCAGCAGGAGTGCGAGTACCGGGTGTGGGCGGGCGGTGAACCAGCGGGCCAGCGTCCACCAGGCGGTGAGAGTGCGGGCGGCCTGGACCCGGTGGGCCTCGGCCTCCTCCAGTCGGCGGGCCTGCTCCTGTTCTGCGTGCGAGATCATCGCGTCCAGCCACTTCAGCAGCTGCGGGGTGTCGTGGCGACGGGCCGCGTGCTGGAGGCTGGGGAAGTCGTTGCGCGCGGCGTAGTCGCCGGCGCACGCGCGCAGGATGGCGGTCAGCGTCTGGCGGGCCGGCTCGGGTGCGGGGCGGTCGTCGGTGTCGAC